>JAAFGY010000052.1 GCA_010365135.1 Flavobacterium sp. | reverse complement strand
AACTCTTCCTCTGTTAAATTTACTTGATAGCTCATAATGGTCATTATTATCAAGCAAATATAAGTAATCGTAATTATTAAAGCAAATTAGTATATCTAAATGTCAAACTATGAATTTATTAGACAGAATAACAATAAACCCAGAAATTGTTCACGGAAAACCCGCTATTCGAGGGATGCGCTGGACAGTTGAAATGATTATTGACCTTTTGGGTTCAGGAATGTCAGCCGAAGAAATAATTGAAGACCATCCCGAACTTGAAAAAGAAGATATTTTGGCAAGTTTAAAATTTGCTGGTATGTATTTATCAGGGCAACCTCTACAAAATATTAATTAATGAAATTTCTTTGTGATGTCCACATTTCTATAAAACTTGTGAAAAACGGTTTGATTTTAATTACAAAAGATGCCGATTTCAGAGATAGCCATTATTTAAAAAACACTCACCGCTCCCGCACGAATCCTTTCGTGTGGTTTGTTGTTTTTAAACATCAAACATTCTAAAAACTACTACATCATCAATTAGTCCTTTTTAACCTGAATAGTCAATAACACTACAACCCACAACTGCAAAGCTTATAAAATACAAACCTTCTGGATTATGAAATTTATAATTTCTACTCATAGATACTATCTTTTAGATTTTATGGTGAATATAGAAATTTTCGTTTTATTATTCACGAACCACACGGATTCGTGCGGCAGCGGGGGGTTGTGCAACAGCTATTGCTGTTAACGGTTTTTTTTATTAGTTTACTTTTTATTTTAGGAGATATTTTTAAATCTGTATTTTCCAAAACAAAATAATACATTCCTGCGGTTGTAAAAAACCAAAGTAAATATTCTTCAAAATCTGTACAATTTCTAACGAATATTTCTCGGTAAAGCCAATACCAAGCATAAATGTTGAAAGCAACCACATATACTCTTTTAAACCATAGCATTACTACTGGTTTAATTCTATTATTTATTTCTTGAAAATCTTCTTTCATACCAAAATGTAATTTTTAATTTAATTGATTATTTATTTCTATTGATATTCTGTTCAATGTGTCTTGACTTATTCCCATTGAAAAATGTTTGTGAAAATATATATTTGAACCAAATATATTCAAGCTTGTTTTTTCGAATGTATTCTTATCAACATTTATAAAGTTCTCAAATAATCCGGTTTTTTTATTTAATAGTTTTAAATAATTCAGCATACCCCAAAAAAGAAAAATTATCTTTTCTGAATTGTTTAGCAAATTATCGAGTTCTATTAAATGGTTTCTATTTTCGGGTGATAAAAGATATTCAGTAAATTTTTTCTGATTCAATGATGACATTCCTGTAGTTGGAAAACCAATTAGTTCTATAAAAGATATTTTACTAGCTATTTTGCTTTTTAACTTTATTCGAGAAACTGCATTATGATATTTTTTTCCATCACCTTTATATTTAGAATGTAAAAAAGGATGATGAATATTATATTTTCTCCAAAATTCAACTCCGTCGTTTAAGTATTCAATTACGAGATTAAATATTGATGATTCTTCTATATCTTTTGCCCAATTAGGATCTTTTCCGACAAACAAAACTTTTGCTTCTTTCGGATTTGCACCTTGAAAATTCTTTTTTTTGTAAAGTGCTTTTAAAGTTTCAGATGGATGCTTTTCAAATATAGATTTTTCCATTTTTAAAATGTCGATATTTCTATCAAAGTGTTGATTTAACTGCGTTTTCCTAAAATAATCGCTAACGTTTGGTCGCTTGGCGATGTGGCGGATTAGGGAAGCCTAATCTTTCGGTTAATGATTAATTTTCAAAACACAAAACCATCTTCAAATTAAGCCAAATCCCGCTATATTGCCAAACGACGGTTAGTGGCTACCTTTTCTTTCGGTTGAAATTGTTTCAATGAATTCGGAAATTTCTATTTCAGTCTTTTCTAAATCTATTGAGTTTACATATTTTTTTAAATTTTTGATTTCATAATCAGGATTCACTTTCAATATAATCTGTCCCTCTCTGTCAAAGTTTCTTGCTAATAAATGCCATTTGACAATTATTTCCTTTGCTTCAAAATTTGGAATGCAGAAACATTTAAAGTATTTGCTGTCTTTCTGAATTAATGGTGAATTATTTAATGGAAAATAACCAATCTTTTTTTCATCTTCAAATGCCCAAGTCGTTCTATAAGGTGATGCAGTTTTATACATAAAAATATTTTTTGTAAAATCATCATCAACTTTTTTAACTTCTTCAAAAGTTAAATAGAGTTTCCAATCTTCTAAAACAATACTGCCTGTATTTTTGATGTGAGTTTGAATTTTACACCAACTTCGATTTACTTTGTTAGAACCGAATAAATATGTTGGTTCTTGTATCATAATTAATGGTTGTGCCCAAATCTTCTTTTCAAAATCTCTATCTGTTTCTAAAGTATATTTTATAATTTTTTTTGTAAATTTTGGTATTATCTCGTCATTTTCATTTTCACTATATATATCTATTTCAATGTCAAACTGGTCTTTAAATTGAAACTCATTTACATACCAATTGAAAGTATCTCTATTTTCTTCAATTAAGTCGGCAATATCTTCCCAAGAAAGTAATACCATTTCAAAATTATTATTTTTACAACTTTCAACATCTTTCAATCGAATATACTTCTCAATTTTCACATCTTTTTGAGCAGTTGTTGTAAAAAATAATGTCTTAATTTTTGGTTCGAAGGTTAGTGCCTTTTTAATTTCTTCGTCAATTTCTTTTTCGGTTAATTTATTTTCAGAATAATTATCTTTTCCCTTGCATTGAATTCCTAAATAATCAATTTCGCCTTTTGGTTTACCATACACGTCAATCCCACATTGCGGTTGTCCAAGTCGTCCATTTTTTTTTATTGTGTGTGGACATTTCCAAATTTCTCCAAAGAGTTTTTTACACAATGTTTCAAAGTCTTGCCAATTTTCAGGTGGTCTGATTGCTTTTTTCATTTAGTTATTTTAAAGTTCTGATTTTTAAAAGCTTGCCACCAACTACTTTATTATGCGAATAAAACTGACCTGTTTTGTTCTCAATTAGGTATGTAATGTACCTGTTTTTGTTTGGTTTACCACTTGTTATTTTTCAACCAAAGTCAAACAAATATACTAAAATATTCTTACAAATAATCAAAGGCTTTAATTATGTTAATACCTTCCGGACGAATAGTGTTTACGTTTTATTCCGACGCTCGGATATGTTATCAAAAGTTTTCGCCACAAATTCCGCAAATTTTCACAAACTTAAAGTCTGTTGGTATGCTTGAGTTGATTGTGACGTTGTTGAGCTTTAATTCCATAATTTTGCAGTAGATAAACGAACCTGGTTCTGATAGCATACTTATGAGCAATACATTTTCTGACAACGGCCAAATAGGGGTGGTGTCCACTTTTTCTGAGCTGGTAAATACCCATTTTAAGGAAGAAATGAATGCACTGTGCTGGTACCGAAATTTGGAGGGCGATTTCGAAGAGATTGTAGGCCAACTGCAACTAAAAGAAAACATAACAGAAGTTTATCCTGAAGATTTACTGTCACTCCAACTATCGGAAAAAGGAAATTTGGCAAGGGAAATCATCTTGAATGATTGGCGATTATTGACCGATTTTGGAGCTTCGCCCTCTCTTAATTTACTTAAATGTTATGAGCGGGACGATGAATTCGATTTCATATCCACCGATGTGTATTCGTATCATGTTGATCGTTCCCCCATTGCAACAGATACTTTTTTGTGTACCTATCACGGAGCTGCAAGCGACATTATTGCCAATGAACAAGCCGAGCAAAAAATACTGATTCCCGAAATTCGAAAGAAGTTAGCGGCACTATATGACGGTTCATCAGAGGAATTTGAAAACTTTTTAAAGGAAAATTTCTTCGATTTGCATTATCAGGCTCAACCCAATGCAGCACCTATTAATTTGGGACTGGGACATCTTTGGCGTCTGGCCGTGGATCATCCCAAACAAGAGGTTCTACCTTGTATTCACAGGGCACCCATAGAAAATGAAGGAGAATATCGTTTGTTGCTGATTTGTTGATTGTTAAAAGTGAATTTCACAAATTTATCATTTTATGAAATTGTGATTTTTTATAAACGAATTCCTTGGCCATTTTTACCTAATTATCGATTACTCAATTTCGCTTTTTCCTTGATGATGTCGCTAATTTTTCGGTTTTCTATTTTACTTTCTAGCCAAGAAATAATGTCGAGGTAGAGGAAAGCTCTTTTTTCGTAAGTATTTTTTTCCAGTTCGACAAAACGTTCTTTTACTTTGATGAATTCTTTTTTGATGTCGCTAGGGTAAATCGTGCTTAATTTTTTCAAAAAGCGAATGATTTCCTTTTGGACTTCATGCAAATCGTTCATTTTGATTAAAAATTTATAGGTGCTCACCAACTGATTTTCTAAATTGAAATCTTTTCCAGATTCGTAATGCGCAATCAAACACAACAATCGGGCAAAACAAGCCAAATCTTCGCGAACATAAAGGTTTTTGTTATTGATGATTTTCTCTAAATAAAACACACATTCATTGTACTTTTCGTTGCCAAAATAAATACAAGCAATTTTGTAGTAAAACAACATTTCGTGATGCTCATCCAAATGCTCGTTATGCAAATCTATTTTGTCTAAAACTTCTGGAATCAGGTATTCCGCTTCGGCAAAAGTCCCTTCGAGAATGTGATAATTCAGTTTGTTGTTGTACAAATACAAAAAAGACAAAGAAGTGATATTATCATTGACCGGAAACTGTGGATCGTTGATGGTTTCTTCCAATAATTCCAAATATTTCTTGAAATTGGTTTTGTATTTCAACATAAAAAGTGACTCCAATAAATAATGATTCCCTTTCAAGAAAAACACTGGATTTAGGAAAATCATATTCCTATTGTCATAAAAAAGAGTGACCCATTTGTGCGAAAATTTATAACAAGACAAGAAATCTTGCACTAAGAAACTACGCCATAGATTGGCATTGAAATACCAATAGCGTTCTCTAAAACCAAACTTTTTCTCGTCGAATTTGGAGATGTGTTTCTTGAAATAATCGTCAATATATTTGTATTCTTCATCGCCTTTTACATAACCTGTTTTCAGCATAATACCGTACAATTGCAAGGATAAATTAGACAATTTGCTTGAGATGGTATTTTTATAATTCAATTCTTTGGCTTGAATCACCAGTTCGTCGGCGCGACCTTGCATGCTGCGGGTAATGTATTGTGATTCGATTAATTTTTCGAATTCGACAATTTCATAAGCCATATATTTTTCGTCATTTTCTAAAGCAATTTGCTTGGTTTTGTCCAAGATTTTCAAACTTTGTTTGTACAAGCCTTTATTGTAAAGAATGGCTGCAAAATCAATCTGTTCCCGCAATTGATAGCGAATGTTTTGGCTGGGTATATTCAACCGAATACTTACTAAAATTTGTTTGTATAAATAGGATTTAAGATTGGATAATTGCACTTTTTTGATGATACCACTTTTGAGAATAATTTTTTCGTCGTAGGCTTCCGATTTGTCTAAAATATTGAATAATTCGATAAATTTTGTATTGGAACTTGTTTCTAAACGACTGGCAAAAATCTTGAATTGTCTTTTTTCAGACTTCGAAAGTGATTTTATTAAAACAAATAAAGAATCTTTTTGATGGTTAGCCATTGTAAAATATAGTAATGTAACTTATTGTTTATTAATGATTTATAAAGTTTTTGTATACTTTATAAGCAGTATAATTCTAGAAAATAGATTTTATATTAAAGTAATGAAATCTATTTTTGTTCAAAGATGTGAAATTACATTAAATATTTTAAAATGAATAGAGAGAAAGTTCAAATTTTTGATACCACTTTAAGAGACGGTGAACAGGTCCCAGGATGTAAATTAGATACCAAGCAAAAACTAGTCATTGCCGCTCGCCTCGACGAAATGGGCGTTGATATTATTGAAGCTGGTTTTCCTGTTTCTAGTCCTGGCGATTTTTTGTCCGTTTCAGAAATCAGTAAGATTGTAAAAAACGCTACTGTTTGCGGGCTTACCAGAGCTATTAAAAATGATATTGATGTTGCTGCAGCCGCTTTAAAATATGCTAATAAACCTCGTATTCATACCGGAATTGGAACTTCGGAATCCCATATTGTACATAAACTTAATACCACGAGAGAAGATATTATTGCCCGAGCAAAATATGCCGTTTCTTACGCCAAATCATACGTTGAAGATGTAGAATTTTATGCTGAAGATGCCGGTAGAACTGAAAATGATTTCTTGGCACGAGTCTGTGAAGAAGTCATAAAATCAGGTGCTACGGTGCTTAATATTCCAGATACAACCGGTTATTGCTTGCCTCACGAATACGGTGAAAAAATTAAATACCTAAAAGAAAACGTCAAAGGAATTGAAAATGTGATTCTTTCTTGTCATTGTCATAATGATTTGGGTATGGCTACCGCCAATTCCATTTCCGGAGTTATCAATGGAGCGCGACAAATAGAATGTACGATAAACGGAATAGGTGAAAGAGCAGGAAACACAGCACTTGAAGAAGTGGTAATGATTTTGAAACAACATCCTTACCTAAATTTAGATACCAATATTAATAGTCGTCAATTGAACGAAATGAGCCGATTGGTTTCAGAAAGTATGGGAATGATGGTGCAACCCAATAAAGCAATTGTTGGTGCCAATGCCTTTTCTCACAGTTCTGGAATTCATCAAGATGGTATTATAAAAAATAGGGAAACGTATGAAATTATGGATCCTCTGGAAGTAGGTGTCACGGAATCTTCCATTATTCTTACTGCCAGAAGCGGTAGAGCAGCATTGGCTTACAGAGCCAAAAAAGTGGGTTATGAATTGACAAAAATACAATTGGATATCGTGTATGCTGAATTTCTAAAATTTGCCGATATTAAAAAAGAAGTGTTGGATACCGATATTCATCAAATTATTGAAGTTTGTAAAATAGAAGGCGATTTGATACGAAGCTAAATATTAAAAATAAAAAACTAATTACAAAGAAAATATATAATGGAATTAAATAAATACAGTAAAACCATCACTCAAGATGTAACACAACCTGCAGCGCAAGCCATGTTGTACGGAATTGGTTTGACTGAAGAAGATTTGAATAAAGCACAAGTTGGAATTGTAAGTATGGGCTATGAAGGCAATACTTGCAATATGCACTTGAACGATTTGGCCAAAGATGTTAAAAAAGGCGTTTGGAATGCTGATTTAGTGGGATTGATTTTCAACACCATTGGCGTTAGCGACGGAATTTCGAATGGAACGGAAGGAATGCGTTTTTCTTTGGTATCTCGTGATGTAATTGCCGATTCAATCGAAACGGTTATGGGAGCTCAATGGTATGACGGTTTGATCGCCATTCCAGGTTGTGATAAAAATATGCCGGGCGCTTTAATTGCTATGGGAAGAGTCAATCGTCCAGCACTTATGGTTTATGGCGGAACCATTCATTCTGGAAGGTGGAAAGGGGAACACCTTAATATTGTTTCCGCTTTTGAAGCTTTAGGAAAAAAATTCAAAAAAACAATTTCCGATGAAGATTTTAAAGGAGTAATCAAAAATTCTTGTCCAGGGCCAGGTGCTTGTGGCGGAATGTACACTGCCAATACAATGGCATCCGCAATTGAAGCATTAGGAATGAGTTTGCCGTATAGTTCTTCCAATCCTGCGGTAAGTAAAGATAAATTACAAGAATGTGAAGATGCTGGAAAAGCCATCAGAATATTATTGGAAAAAGATATTAAACCTAAAGATATTATGACTCGTGAAGCATTTGAAAATGCTATCACAATCGTAGCTGTTTTAGGAGGTTCAACCAATGCGGTAATGCACTTGATTGCAATGGCTCATTCAGTTGACATCGAAATTACTTTGGACGATTTTCAAGCTATTAGTGACAAAACTCCGGTTTTAGCAGATTTGAAACCAAGTGGAAAATTCATGATGGAAGATTTACATGCCGTGGGAGGTGTTCCAGCGGTAATGAAATATTTATTAAAAGAAGGATACATTCACGGAGAATGTTTGACTGTTACTGGAAAAACAGTAGCCGAAAATTTAGACTCTGTACCTGATTTAGAGGAAGGTCAAGAAGTAGTTTTTGAAATTAAAAATGCGTTGAAATCTACTGGAAATATACAAATATTATACGGAAACTTAGCTACAGAAGGCTGTGTCGCGAAAATTAGCGGAAATGAAGGCGAATATTTTGAAGGAACTGCCGTCGTTTTTGAAAGTGAATTTACCGTTATCCCAGGATTAGAAAAAGGTTTAATAAAACCTGGCGATGTAGTTGTAATTAGGTATTGTGGGCCAAAAGGTGGTCCAGGAATGCCCGAAATGCTAAAACCAACTTCCGCCATAATGGGAGCTGGATTAGGAGATAAAGTTGCCTTAATCACGGATGGTCGTTTTTCAGGTGGATCACACGGTTTTGTGGTAGGTCACATCACACCAGAAGCGTATGATGGTGGTGGCATCGCCTTAATCGAAAATGGAGATATTATTACCATTGATGCTGTAAAAAATACTATCAATTTGAAAATATCGGATGCTGAATTTGCTAAAAGAAAAGCAGCTTGGGTTCAACCTGCTTTGAAAGCAACGAAAGGAGTTTTACTCAAATATGCAAGATCGGTTTCTAGTGCCTCAACGGGATGCGTAACTGATAAATAGTGATCAGATTTCAGATTTTAGATTGCAGATTTCAGATTGTTACTCCGGATCTTCGGGGAACAGTTTTAAAATATAAATTATAAATTCCCCTTTGCCTGTTTCGGCTCCCCCTCCTTCGGAGGGGGTCGGGGGGAGGAAAAAATATAAATAATGGAAAATAATAAAATATCAGGTGCAGAAGCTGTTATTAGGTGCTTACTTGAAGAAGGCGTAGACTTGCTTTACGGTTATCCAGGTGGTGCTATCATGCCCGTTTATGACGAATTATATAAATTTAAAGAGGAGTTACACCACGTTTTAGTAAGACACGAGCAAGGTGCAACTCATGCAGCTCAAGGATATGCCAGAGCTACAGGAAAAGTAGGTGTTGTCATTGCTACTTCAGGTCCAGGAGCTACCAATTTGGTGACAGGAATTGCCGATGCCCAAATCGATTCGACTCCAATGGTTTGTATCACCGGTCAAGTAGGCAAACATTTATTGGGTTCCGATGCGTTTCAAGAAACCGATATTATCGGGATTTCGACTCCAGTAACGAAATGGAATTATCAAATTACCGAAGCTCACGAGATTCCAGAAATCATTGCCAAAGCTTTTTTCATTGCAAAAACTGGTCGTCCAGGTCCCGTTTTAATTGACATTACTAAAAATGCCCAATTTGCTGAAATGGAATTTAGCTATAAAAAATGTACTGCCATTAGAAGCTACAATCCAAAACCCACTTTAAACCTTGAAAAAGTTGCGGCAGCCGCAGAATTAATCAATAATGCTAAAAAACCTTACATCATTTTTGGCCAAGGAATAATTCTTGGCGAAGCGGAAGCGGAATTGAAAGCATTGGTTGAAAAATCAGGAATTCCAGCGGCTTGGACTATTTTAGGTCTTTCTGCGTTGCCAACGGATCATCCTTTGAATGTTGGAATGTTAGGAATGCATGGCAATTATGGTCCTAATTTGTTGACCAATGAATGCGATGTTTTAATAGCTCTTGGAATGCGTTTCGATGACCGTGTTACCGGAAATTTGGCTACATATGCCAAACAAGCCAAAGTAGTTCACTTCGAAATTGATCCTTCAGAAATTGATAAAAATGTAAAAACAACTGTAGCTGTTTTGGCCGATGTGAAAGAATCGTTGCAAGCGTTGATCCCGCTTATCGAAACCAAAACGCACGAATCTTGGCACAACAAATTCAAAGAAAAATATAATATCGAATTAAAAGCGGTGATCAACGAGGAATTGACGCCAACCACCGGTGGAATTTCGATGGGAGAAACGATAGAAATGATTAACAAACATTCCAAAGGAGACGCCATAATCGTTTCGGATGTGGGGCAACACCAAATGTTTGCTTGTCGATATGCTAAATTCAATTCGACTAAAAGCAACATTACTTCGGGAGGATTAGGCACGATGGGATTTGCATTACCAGCTGCAATTGGAGCCAAAATGGGAAGACCAGACCGCGAAGTTGTGGCTATCATTGGCGATGGAGGTTTTCAAATGACAATTCAGGAATTAGGAACCATTTTTCAAACCAAAGTTCCTGTGAAAATTGTGGTGTTGAACAATGAGTTTTTAGGAATGGTTCGCCAATGGCAAGAGCTGTTTTTTGATAGCCGATATGCTTCAACAATAATGACCAATCCGAACTTCGTAGCCATTGCACAAGGGTATCACATTAAATCAAAAAAAGTTACTCAACGAGACGAATTGGATGAAGCTGTTGCCGAAATGTTGGCTTCAAAAGATTCCTATTTCCTAGAAGTCATGGTCGAAAAAGAAAACAATGTATTTCCAATGATTCCAACAGGAGCTTCAGTTTCGGAAATGCGATTATCATAGAAAGTTTAAAGTTTAAGGTTTAAAATTGTTTAAAAACGTTAGCAATAATTTTATCAAACAATTCAAAACTTTACACCACTTTAAACAATATTAAACAATTAAAAAATGGAAAATAAAATATTCACGATTTCTGTTTATTCAGAAAATAATGTTGGTTTATTGAATAGAATTTCAGGAATATTCTTGAAGCGACACATTAATATTTTGAGTTTAAACGTATCTGAATCGGAAATTGAAAACGTTTCTCGATTCATTATTGTTGTAAAAACTACTGAAAAATGGGTGCAAAACATTGTGGGTCAAATTGAAAAACAAATCGAAGTCATCAAAGCTTTTTATCATGTCGATGAAGAAACGATCTTTCTAGAAAGTGCTATTTTTAAAATTGAGTCTAGCTTATTATTCGACGAAAGACAAATTCAAAACATTATTAAAGAAAGTCATTCTGAAATTGTAACGGTTTCGAGAGACTTTTTCGTGATTTCAAAATCGGGAAAACGTTCAGAAATCAATGACTTGTACGATAAGTTGAAACCCTTTGGGATTATGCAATTTGTACGTTCAGGAAGAATTTCAGTTTCTAAAGAGAAAATGGAAATTACCACTTTGTTAGAAGAACTTAAATAGAAGGCAGAAGGCAGAAGGCAGAGGGCAGATTTCGTTCCGAAAGGAAATTTTAAAATTATTAAATTATAAATTTTACAATTATTAAATACAAAAAAATGGCAAATTATTTCAATTCATTACCACTTAGATTACAATTAGAACAATTAGGCGTTTGCGAATTTATGGATCAATCCGAATTTGCAGATGGAATAGCCGCACTTAAAGGCAAAAAAGTAGTTATCGTAGGTTGCGGAGCTCAAGGTTTGAACCAAGGTTTGAATATGAGAGATTCTGGCTTAGATATTTCTTATGCTTTGCGTGCCGAAGCGATTGCTCAAAAAAGAGCTTCTTTTATGAACGCTGCCGACAATGGTTTCAAAGTGGGAACTTATGAGGAATTAATCCCAACAGCTGATTTGGTTTGTAATCTTACGCCAGACAAACAACACACTGCTGTTGTTGCGGCTATAATGCCTTTAATGAAAAAAGGTTCTACATTGGCCTATTCTCACGGTTTCAATATTGTGGAAGAAGGAATGCAAATTCGTAAAGACATCACCGTAATTATGTGTGCTCCAAAATGTCCCGGATCTGAAGTTCGTGAAGAATACAAAAGAGGTTTTGGTGTTCCAACATTAATCGCAGTTCACCCAGAAAATGATCCAAACGGTGAAGGTTTCGCTCAGGCAAAAGCATACGCAGTTGCCACTGGAGGTCACAAAGCAGGAGTTTTGAACTCTTCTTTCGTTGCCGAAGTAAAATCGGATTTAATGGGAGAGCAAACCATTCTTTGCGGAATGTTGCAAACTGGTTCAATCTTATGTTTTGACAAAATGGTCGAAAAAGGTATCGAACCAGCTTATGCTTCGAAATTAATTCAATACGGTTGGGAAACTGTTACTGAAGCCTTGAAACACGGTGGAATTACTAATATGATGGATCGTTTGAATAATCCTTCAAAAATTGAAGCTTTTGAACTTGCCGAAGAATTAAAAGATATTATGCGTCCGTTATTCCAAAAACATATGGATGATATTATTTCGGGTGAATTTTCGAAAAATATGATGATTGACTGGGCCAATGACGATATCAATCTCTTGACTTGGAGAGCTGCAACAGCTGAAACTAATTTCGAAAAAACGGCACCAACTGCTGCTCATATCTCGGAACAAGAATATTTTGACAACGGCGTTTTAATGATTGCTATGGTAAAAGCGGGTGTTGAATTAGCATTCGAAACGATGACACAATCAGGAATTATTGAAGAATCTGCTTACTACGAATCCTTGCACGAATTGCCTTTGATTGCCAATACTGTAGCCAGAAAAAAATTATACGAAATGAACAGAATTATTTCAGATACAGCTGAATATGGTTGTTATTTATTCGATCATGCTTGCAAACCGTTATTGACTAATTTTATGAAAACGGTGGAAACCAACGTAATTGGAAAACCATTTTCAACTTCAAACGGTGTTGATAATGCTATTTTAATCGCTGTAAACAATGAAATTCGTCAACACCCAATCGAAGAAGTAGGAGCGTGGTTGAGAGAATCGATGACAGCAATGAAGAAAATTGGATAGACAGAATATTGGGATTTTTGCGCCCTATCTCATTTATAATATATTGAATTAGTTAAAACATATTAAAAATATCAAAAGATAAGGCCAAATTACATTCACTTAACTGGAGAACTAGTTTTGAAAGTTAGGTGATGTAGTCCCATGATGAGAGAAATATTAGGCGAGATAGATTTTCTATCTCGCTTTTTTTTATATAACAATTTAATTAAATTATGTAAATATAGGGACATAATATTTACTAAATTTGCAAAACTATGGGAAGTAATGTTGATGTTTTAATTATTGGCGGAGGATTGGCGGGTCTGACGAGCGCCATTCATTTGTCTAAATCCGGTTTAAAAGTTACTTTAATTGAAAAAAATGAATATCCAAAACATAAAGTTTGTGGCGAATATATTTCAAATGAGGTATTACCTTATTTTCAATGGTTGGGTTTGGAAATATCAGATTTAAATCCTTCCCAAATTTCAAAAATAGCCTTTTCCACAGCAAAAGGGAAAACTATTAATGGGAATTTGCCCCTTGGCGGATTTGGGATCAGTCGGCATGAATTAGATCATTATTTGTATTTAAAAGCTCTTAAAAACGGTTGCCAAATGATTCAAGACGGTGTAACCGATATTCATTTTAAGGCAGACGAATTTCATGTTCTTACTTCCAATAATTTAAAAATAAAGTCTAAAATAGTCCTTGGAGCTTTTGGAAAACGTTCCAATATGGATCTAAAATTAAACCGCGATTTCATTCAAAAAAATTCCCCTTGGTTGGCAGTAAAAGCGCATTATTCTGGTAATTTTCCAGACGATTTGGTTGGTTTACATAATTTTAAAGGAGGTTATTGTGGCATTTCAAAAGTCGAAAACAACATAATAAATATTTGTTATTTAGCCGATTATGACACCTTCAAGCAATATAAAAATATAGAGGAATTTCAAACAGAAGTAGTATGTAAAAATCCGAACTTGAGTACTATTTTTGAAAATTGTGTTTTGCTTTTTGACAAACCTTTGACGATAAGTCAAATTTCATTCGAGAACAAAGACACTGTCGAAAACCATGTTCTAATGATTGGTGATACGGCAGGGTTAATTCATCCCTTATGTGGCAACGGAATGGCAATGGCGATCCATAGTGCTAAAATCGCATCAGAATTAATTATCGATTTTTTTGACCATAAAATTACTGCTCGAAAAGAATTGGAAGAGAAATACGAGAAAGAATGGAACCATAATTTCAAACGGAGATTGGAAACGGGAAGGTTGCTATCAAAAATCTTGCAGAAAGAAAAATTGGCTTCATTTGTTATGCAATTATTGGCTATATTTCCCTTTTTATTACCCTTAATAATAAAGAAAACTCATGGCAAACCTATAATTTTAAGATCCTGAAATGTTCCTAAACACAAAAAATCGAACTGACGAACCTGAAATTATGGATAATTTTGCAATGGAAGGTGAAATCTTGCGGGAGGCATTGGATAAAATTGCCCAAATAAACCAACTCTTGGGCGGAAACCAGTTAACTTTACGTGGAGTTGAGGAATTGATTCAAAAAATTCCCAAGACAACCGAAATTACCATTGTAGACATAGGTTGTGGAAACGGAGATATGTTGCGAGCCTTGGCAGATTTTGGCATTAGAAATCAATTTAGTTTTCGACTAATTGGTATTGATGCTAACAATTTTACCATTAATCATGCTCGAACATTATCAGCCGATTATTCTAATATAAGTTATCGATGCGAAGATGTTTTTGATAAAGCTTTCACGGAATTAAAATACGATATTGTGGTCTGTACGTTAACGTTACATCATTTCAAAGAAGATGAAATTTTGCAACTGATGACCATTTTTAATACTAATTCAAGTGTCGGAATTGTCATTAATGACTTGCAAAGAAGTACATTGGCTTATCGATTATTTCAGGGTTTGTGTTTTGTTTTTGGACTTAATTCAATGTCAAGAAGCGATGGATTGATTTCCATATTAAGAGGCTTTAAAAAAAAGGAATTAATTCAGTTTTCAGAAAAATTAAATTTAATCCACTATAAAATCGAATGGAAGTGGGCATTCCGCTACCAATGGATAATTAAGAAGTAAAAGAAAATAGAATAAAGAGGAAAAATGTTTTTAATTTTAATTTAAAATTTTGCTCTAAGTCTATTGGTTCATCATTAAAATTTTTAAGAAAATTATGAGTGTAAAAATCAAATGTGTTTCCAAACAATTGCCAAAATATTCCCGAAATACTGAGGAAATTATGCCCTTTCTTGATGCTTGGCTCGTGGGTCAAGACAGTCGTTTCGTCCGAAAAGTGACTAAAATTTTTGAAGGTGCAGGCGTAGATAAACGGTATTCTATTATGGATCCGATCGAAGTTTTCACAAACTCTTCTTTTGAGGAAAGAAATGATATTTATGTTCGTGAAGTCATTGATTTAGGGGAAAAAGTATTGGAAAAGGCATTGGCAAAAGCCCAATGGAAACCCGAAGATTTAGATTATATTATCACGGTAAGTTGCACTGGAATCATGATTCCTTCTTTGGATGCTTATTTAATCAATAAATTAAAATTACGTCAAGATATTGTAAGGCTTCCTGTGACTGAAATGGGTTGCGCTGCTGGAATTTCAGGAATTATTTATGCCAAAAACTTCTTGAAAGCCAATCCTGGAAAACGAGCCGTAGTTATTGCGGTCGAAAGTCCAACGGCTACGTTTCAATTAGATGATTTTTCGATGGCCAATATAGTCAGTGCAGCGATTTTTGGAGATGGAGCCGCCTGTGTGTTGTTGTCCTCCCATAGTGATGATGATGGACCTGAGATTTTGGATGAAGAAATGTATCATTTTTACGAGGCTGAGCATTTAATGGGTTTCAAATTGACCAATTCAGGTTTGCAAATGATTTTAGATATTGATGTTCCAGCAACTATTGCTACTCATTTTCCGGATATTATTAACCCGTTTTTGGCCAAAAATAATTTAAAACCAGAAGATTTAGACCATTTAATTTTTCATCCCGGCGGAAAAAAGATCGTACAAACTGTAGAAGCTTTATTTTCCGATTTAGGAAAAAACATTGATGACACGAAAGAAGTGTTGCGATTGTATGGCAATATGTCGAGTGCCACTGTTTTGTATGTTTTGGAAAGCATTATGGATACTAATCCAAAGCAAGGTTCGAAAGGGTTAATGTTGAGTTTTGGTCCTGGGTTTTCAGCTCAAAAGGTTTTGTTGCAGTTTTAAAAAATAAAGATTGCAGATTCACAGATTTTAAATAGTATATGATGAAGTATTAAAAAAAATCTGCGAATCTGTGGTTAAAAAAAGAGTATGAAAAAAGAAGAAGAAATCATTTTAAAATTACCCTATTCCAAACCCTTTTTGTTTGTAGATGAATTGTTAAATATAGACGAAAATGGAGTGGAAGGATGTTATACTTTTGATGAAAATCTAGATTTTTATAAAGGTCATTTTAAAGATAATCCTGTCACGCCAGGAGTAATTCTCACCGAAGTTATGGCACAAATTGGAGTGGTTTGTTTGGGGATATATTTATTAAATGATACGTTTAATAAAAAAACCTCAATTGCGCTAACCTCCAATGAAATAGAATTTTTAAACCCAGTATATCCGAAAGAAAAAGTGACGGTAATTTCCGAGAAAATATATTTTAGATTTGGCAAATTAAAATGCAAAGTTGAAATGAAAAATGAAAAAGGAGAACTAGTTTGCAATGGAACAATTGCTGGAATGATCCTCAGCCCTCCTGATGCTTCGGGATTCTCCAAAGTAGGGAGCTAACACTGGATAAAAATAACAATGCGCCAATTTAACTTGATTTTTAAATATTGAATTTGCCATTGAAATTGAATTTATATGAACAATCGTGTCGTAATTACTGGTCTCGGTGTTGTTGCTCCCAATGGAGTTGGACTTGACGCATTTACCAATGCCATAAAAAATGGCGTTTCTGGAATTAAGCATGATGCTGAATTGGAGCGGTTGCAATTTTCTTGTCAAATTGCTGGAAAACCAGAAGTTTCGCCTGAATTATCATTACAGTATTTCACGGAATTAGAGCTTCGAAATTTTAATTCATCGGGGATTTTATATGGAGTAATTGCCGGAATTGATGCTTGGAAAGATGCGGGATTGTCAATGGATATCAATCAGGATCCGGATTGGGATAGTGGAACCATTTTTGGAAGCGGAACTTCTGGAATTGATAAATTTAGAGAAAGTATCTATAAAATCGATGATTTTCAAACCCGAAGATTGGGAAGTACAGCCGTGGCACAAACGATGAATAGTGGTGTGAGTGCTTATTTAGGCGGAAAATTAGGATTGGGAAACCAGGTTACGACAAATTCTTCCGCTTGTACAACAGGAACGGAAAGTATTTTGATGGCTTTTGAACGCATTAAATTGGGGCAAGCCAAACGCATTTTGGCAGGAAGTACAAGCGATTCAGGCCCTTATATTTGGGGTGGTTTTGATGCAATGAAAGTATGTACTTTTAAACATAATGAAACACCTGAACTAGGTTCAAGACCAATGTCAGCAACGGCTTCTGGATTTGTTCCGGGAAGTGGGGCAGGAGCTTTGGTTTTGGAAGATTTGGAAACAGCTTTGGCTCGAAAAGCAAAAATATATGCCGAAGTTCTTGGTGGAAACGTAAATTCTGGCGGTCAGCGCGGTCAAGGAACTATGACCGCTCCAAATCCTGTTGCCGTGCAAAAATGTATCAAAAGTGCCTTGAAAAATGCTGGCATTCATCCCAACGAAATTGATGTTATCAACGGACATTTGACTGCCACTTCAAAAGATAGTTTGGAAATCCAAAATTGGAGTGAAGCTTTAGGTAGGAGTGGAGTGGATTTCCCGTATATCAATTCCTTGAAATCAATGGTAGGTCATTGTTTATCCGGAGCGGGTAGTATTGAAAGTGTGGCTTCGGTATTGCAATTGTATCACGGATTTATTTTTCCGAATATCAATTGCGAAGATTTGCATCCTGAAATCACCGCTATGATTGATGCTTCAAGAATTCCACAACAAATGATGGAGCAAGAATTGACCATTATTGCCAAAGCTAGTTTTGGTTTTGGAGACGTCAATGGCTGCGTAATTTTTAAAAAATATAATCCCATCCCCAGCCCTTCGCAAATGGAAGCGAGTAAAAAATGAAAATATATAAATCTATGGACAAAAAAGAAATTATTGAAAAGTTAAAGAAGATTGTAAAGCCGTTTATCAAAAACCAAGAAGCCTTTGATAATCTCACGGAAAGCACCGATTTTATTACGGATTTGCAGATAAACTCGGCTAATTTAGTGGATGTTATTTTGGATATTGAAGAAGAATTTGATATCGTTATCGACAATGAATCAATGGAAAGAATGATCGATGTAAAATCGGCACTGGAAATTATTGGAACCAAATTATCTAAAAAATGATTGGAAATGACATTGTGGATTTGGCTTTAGCCCAACTAGACAGCAATTGGAAAAGGAAAGGATTTTTGGATAAAATATTTACCCAAAAAGAACAATTTCTTATTTTGAATTCTGAAAATCCTACCACGATGGTTTGGAATTTGTGGAGTAGGAAGGAAGCGGCTTATAAAATTTACAATCGAAAAACTCAGATTCGTGGCTATTTTCCTTTACAATTAGAATGTTTCGATTTGCCTAGTATTGAGGGAATACTTTTCGGAAAAGTAGTTATAAAAGGTTTTGTTTATTTTACAAAAACGAAAATAAATTCTGAATTTATCAACACAATAGCAGTTGAAAATGTTCAAAATTTCAGTAGAATTAAAACCTTAGGAACTCGAAAAAACATTCAAAAAATCAATGGAATTCCAGAATATTTAGACGTAGATAATTTTGTAAAACCAGTATCCATAAGCCATCATGGAAGATTTGAACAAATTATTTCTATTTAATTCAATCCTAATCTGGATTTTAATTTAAGGAAAAGTAATGCTATCTTATAAGCATCTTCAGAGGAGGAATTTCGGTCGCTTTTTGGTATTTTGTAAATAGTACTTAATTCGTCCAGCGAAAATTGTTTATTGTTAATATCGTGCAGTTTTCGGTACATTATATCAATATCTAAGGCTTCATTTTTTAACCGTCCACAATTTAATCTTTCTAAAGCTGCATTGATCATTTCTACGTCGAAATCGATATGATGTCCAACCAAAATAGCACTTCCAATAAACTCGACAAAAGCTTGTATACCATCGGCTTCTCCCATTTTTTTCATTTTACTTTCCACAGTAAATTCGTTTGAGATTCCGTTGTCGTGAAAGAATTTATACTGCGCGAAAAAGGTTTCGAAACTATCTCCAATCAAGATACTGTTATCGATGACAGAAAAAGAGCCAATGGACAAGATGACGTCTTTAGTTGGGTTCAACCCAGTAGTTTCGGTACAAAGCACCACAAAGCGATTTGATTTTTTTTCGAATTTAGAGAGATAATTTTTCCAAAATTCGGGATATTCTTTGTTAATATTTTTAATCCAGTCTAACATTTTTAAGAGAATTGTGTAAGTTTGAACTTTGTTTTTATCAAGTCTTCCAATTCATTCATTGGAGCTAAGGCATTTTTTAAAATTTCTTTATCCACTTTTGATAATTCCTGCAAATTTATAAATTGTCCTGAATTATCATTCTTTAAACCTTCTAAAGTTCTGAATTTTGATAAGATTAAAAAAGCTTCGGCACAATTTAAATAAATCTCAGAATTTCTGCTATCTACAATGGCCAGCTGCTTGAAGCGCATGTAAGTATTATTTACTCCTCGTATTTTGTAACTCAAGCTAAAAAGGCGCGCACCATCAATTAGCGGCATTAAAGCACGGGTTTTAATATCAAATTTATCTTTGTTTGGCCCTTTTTCCTCCACTATAAATTTCTTAAAAAAGCTCAAAGGCGAGTTATTTCGTAAGGCATCATTTCCAAGGAAATCAAAGAACAAAGTATTATTATTTACATTGTTGAAAATCACATTTTCT
This sequence comes from Flavobacterium sp., assembly GCA_010365135.1. Taxonomy (GTDB): domain Bacteria; phylum Bacteroidota; class Bacteroidia; order Flavobacteriales; family Flavobacteriaceae; genus Flavobacterium. The sequence goes on along the minus strand of JAAFGY010000052.1, from coordinate 1,665 downwards.
ATTGCTTCTTCAATTTTTGGCTCCCCAAAAGCTATTTCAAAGTCAAAGAAAATACTGCTAATTTCATTACTGTTTTCACCTGGAGTATTCATCCAGTTATTATATTGTTTTGTCCAGTCCGTCAACGATTTACACCAAAGCATGTTGCTTCCCATGTGTCCATTTGGACATAATTCATAACCCACTTTTTCGAGAATGGCGGTAGTTCTTCTTCCTAGTTTTAGAAAATAATCTTTTACTTCTCTGTATTTATCGGCAGTTACATCTTCAAAAATTAGAATACTGTCCTGATCCGTGAGTAGTAATTGTTCTTTACGGCCTTGACAGCCAATACTTAACCAAGCAAAACGAGCAGGAGGAGAACCCAAATCCAAAATAGATAATTCGACAGATCGTTTGATGATAGCCAAAGTAATTTCGCTCGCAATATTATTAATATTAGCAATCGATACGTTTTTATGAATTGATTTTTGAATCAAATTTGTTAATCGATCCCGAATTGATTTTAAATCTTTTGCGGATTGGGAGCGTTTAATTTCTTTGATCAATACCCCAGGATTATTAGCTTGAGCAACGATTAAATCGTGTTCGGAAATAATGCCTTTTATCTCCGATTTATCCGAACCATCTTTAGTTACACACAAATGGGTTACATTGTTTTTTAACATAATCAATTGAGCTTCAGCTAAAGAAATATTTTCGACAACTGTCACCACAGGCGATGACATGATTTTATCTATTGTTGCGGTGATAGGAAACCGTCCTGTCGCAATTTTTGCACACATATCGGTGTGTGTAATGATTCCAATGGGATAATTATCTTTAGAAACGATGGCGCCATTAGTCAAAGCATCGCTCATTTTTTGAGCAACTTCTTCAACAATACTCGATGTCGACACTAATAAAGGGGAAATATTATAGGCCAACAACTGAAAATACAGCATTTCGGATTGTTGATTCGAATAATAGACATTGTCTGAAACTAGTTTTCCTCGAATATTTTCCTTGTCGTTTGGATCGCCAATATTTGTGGCAAAACTATGCAACAGAAAATCTAAAACTTCGGAATTATTGGCGACAAATGGGCGGAAAATAGCTATGGGAATAGCATAAATAATACTTTCTTCGCGCGCTTTGGCCGTCATCATATAATTATTCTTGGCAAAAAATGGACGTAATCCAAAAATATCACCTTCCACACATTTGTTCAATAATGTTTCCTCAGCATCAGCAATTACTGATAGATTGATGACTCCCGAAGCCACAACATAAAAACTATCGTGCAAAACATCGTTAATTTGGAACAACGTTTTTTGTTTTTCCAAATTTACCACTCGAATACTTGTAGCAATTTCGGATAATTCTTGAAAAGTTAAATTATCAAATGGTGGAAATTTCTTTAAGAAATCAGCAATGTGTTCTGCAATTGTGTTCATATAAAAATGGAATAGTCAAATGTAAAAATAATGAATTAATAAATTATAATACTGCCATTAGTAGAGTAAAACGATTAATTTATAAATTGCTTAATATTTTCTTAAAAAAATTAAGAATAATAACAAATTTAATTAAGTTAACCCGTTGGGTGTAATTAAATTATTTGATTTTTGATATTATTTATTGGTCTATCAAAGATAAATTTATTAATATATTGAATCAAAGTTA
>JAAFGY010000051.1 GCA_010365135.1 Flavobacterium sp. | reverse complement strand
ACTGCCGATGTACAATTGGGCAGTATTGAGGAAAAAGCGCTGAGCGGAACAACCAAAGTAAACGGAATGCTTGACGTGCCTCCACAAAATTTAGTCTCAATCTCAACCCCTTTCGGTGGATTTGTAAAAAACACCGTGATGCTTCAAGGATTGAAAGTGCACAAAGGACAAGTTGTAGCCGTAATGCAAAACCCCGATTATATTCAGCCACAGCAAGATTATATTGATTATAAAAGCCAACTGAATTATTTAAAATTAGAATACGAACGTCAACAAGAACTGTCAAAAGAAAATGTAAATTCACAAAAAATAGCACAAAAATCGAAAGCAGAATATGAAAGTATGCGTGCAAGAGTTTTGGGTTTAAAAACCAAACTTCAACTAATGAACATTGATATGTCGAGTTTAGAAAAAGGAACTATTCAAAGTACCATTCCTTTATATTCGCCTATCAATGGTTTTGTTACAGCCGTAAATACAAACATTGGTGCCTTTGCCACTGCAACAGATGTATTATTTAAAATCGCCAATACTGAACATCTTCACGCCGAATTAACCGTATTTGAAAAAGACGTTCCTAAACTTAAAATCGGTCAAAAAGTGCGTTTTACTTTAGCCAACGAAACACAAGAAAGAATGGCAACCGTTTATTTAGTTGGTAAAGAAATCAGCCAAGAAAGAACCGTGCAAATTCATTGTCATTTAGACAAAGAAGATACTAGTCTTTTGCCTGGAATGTATCTAAAAGCATTAGTAGAAAGTGGCAGTAACAAAGTCCCAGCAGTGCTATCAAAAGCCATTGTTGAATTTGAAGGAAGTAAATATATTTTCGTTGCCGATAATGAAAAACCAAAAGAGAAAAACGCCACCAAATATAAACTGGTTACTATTAAAACAGGTGTTTCTGAACTCAATTACACAGAACTTATCTTTGACAGCGCAGCCGATTGGAAAAACTGGAAAGTAGTGACCAATGGAGCGTATGATTTACTTTCAAAGATGAAAAACAGCGAGGAGGAAGAATAAACTAATTTTAATGTAGAAATGGAAAATATCAATATAAAACATAAGCATACAGAAGACAAATGTTGCGCTTCAGATGAAAAAATAAACTTCAATGCAACAGAAAATCATTCTGATGATGATGGACACAATCACGGTAACGAAGACGAGCATCAATCTACTTTCAAAAAATACCTTCCTGCAACCATTAGCTTTTTGCTTTTGGTTTCGGGTATTGTTTTCGAGCAAACCAAAGCTTCATTTTTCAATTATCCGATCAACCTGATTTGGTTCGCTGTTGCTTATGTTTTTGTCGGACTTCCTGTAAATCTTCAAGCATTCAAAGAAATCAAAAAAGGAAATGTTTTTTCTGAATTTTTCTTAATGTCAATTGCAACAATTGGAGCATTTTGCATCAATCAATATTCCGAGGGTGTTGCCGTAATGCTGTTTTATGCCGTTGGCGAACTCTTTCAAGATGCTGCCGTAAATAATGCCAAACGAAGTATAAAAGCATTACTAGACGTGCGACCAGATACAGTAAACGTTATTCGCAACGGAAAAATAAAAACTCTAAATCCTACCGAAATAGAAATTGGCGAAATTTTTCAAGTGCGTCCAGGAGAAAAAGTGGCATTAGATGGTATATTAATTTCAGAAGCCGCTTCTTTCAATACATCGGCACTTACAGGCGAAAGCAAACCAGATACCAAGAATGCAGCCGAAATTGTTTTAGCAGGAATGATAAACCTCAATTCAGTTGCCGAAATAAAAGTTACTACACTTTATAAAGATAGCAAACTGTCTAAAATTCTTGAAATGGTGCAAGATGCTACAGCTCGTAAATCGCAAACACAATTATTTATTTCCAAATTTGCTAAAATATATACTCCAATTGTTGTGTTTTTAGCCATTGCAATTGCAACGCTTCCTTACTTTTTTGTAAGTAATTTTATCTTTTCAGACTGGTTGTATCGTGCTTTAGTTTTCTTGGTTATCTCGTGTCCTTGTGCTTTAGTTATTTCCGTTCCATTAGGTTATTTTGGGGGTATCGGCTTGGCTTCAAAAAACGGAATACTTTTCAAGGGAAGTAACTTTCTCGATGTAATGACTAAAATTACAGCGGTTGTTATGGATAAAACAGGAACACTAACCAAAGGCGTTTTCAAAGTTCAAAAGGTTGTAACCAATAATTTTGACGAAAAAGAATTAATTCAAATAACATCAGCTTTAGAAAGCAAATCCACACATCCTGTAGCAATGGCAATCGTGCAATATGCTCCTGATGCTTATAAAAATACTACAATCGAAAACGTAGAAGAAATTGCAGGACACGGATTAAAAGGAATAGTTAATTCAAAAGAAGTATTAGCGGGAAATACCAAGTTACTCCAAAAATTCAATATCAGTTATGATAGAATTATTGAAGAGATAGTAGATACAATAGTAGTCGTTGCTGTCAATAATGTTTATGCTGGATACATTATCATTGCAGACGAAATCAAAGAAGATGCGCTAGAAACCATCAAAGCATTACATAAATTGAATATCAAAACAGTAATGTTATCTGGCGACAAACAGAGTGTAGTGGATAAGGTTGCAAAAATGCTAGGTATTGATAATGCTTTCGGGGATTTACTACCTGAAAACAAAGTGGAAAAAGTGCAAGAACTCAAAAACCAAAACTACAAAATTGCCTTTGTAGGCGATGGTGTAAATGATGCTCCAGTAGTAGCCTTAGCCGATGCAGGAATAGCAATGGGCGGTTTAGGTAGTGACGCAACAATAGAAACTGCTGACATCGTAATCCAAAACGATCAGCCAAGTAAAATACCAGTTGCCATTCAAATTGGAAAAGAAACCCGAAAAATTGTAATGCAGAATATTGGATTAGCATTTACTGTTAAAGTGATTGTTCTAATTCTCGGAGCTGGTGGTATAGCAACATTATGGGAAGCAGTTTTTGCGGATGTTGGGGTAGCTTTATTAGCTATTTTAAATGCAGTTAGAATACAAAAAATAAAGTTTGAGATTAAGTATAATTAGAATTACAAAAGAGTTTACTAATCAAAGCAAACTCTTATTTAGTATAAAAGTAGTTTAAAAGAAATCACCATTCCATTCAACCACACTGGATCCTAATTCAGTCCCAGTATTCCTAAAATCTTAGCTTACGTTTGCTTCATATCCAGTCTTGAGCGAAGCAAAGGGCAAATTTACTTTATAAAAGCAAAAGTATTTCTTTTCATTTGATCCAACCCATTGCCATTGCCATTACCGAATCATCAATTCACCACTCCTCAATTCCCCTCTTGAAATCGAAGATTCAACGACTCCACAAAAAAACAATACTAAAGTTAGAGGGGGCTAGGGGTGTGTCTTCCAATCATATATATACAACCACTAACTCAAAAAATTCCGACAAATCATAAATTCACCACTCCTCAATTTCCCTCTTGAGAGGGGCTAGGTGTGTGTAATCCTAACACAAAATGACCCCAAATACTAACCACTTACCTCTTATCCCATATTTCATATAATAGTAACAAATCATAAATTCACCTCTCCTCAATTCCCCTCTTGAGAGGGGCTAGGGGTATGTAATCCTATCACATATACAACCACTAACTCAAAAAACTCCAACAATCATAAATTCACCCTCCTCACTGTCATCCTGAGCGCAGTCGAAGGACACTACCACCTGCAAACCGAAAACCGAAAACCGACAACCGAAAACTGAAAACCGAAAACTGAAAACCGAAAACTGAAAACCGACAACCGACAACCGAAAACCGACAACCGAAAACTGCAAACCGCCAACCGACAACCATAAAAAAAGCCCAAACCAAAAGGAATGGGCTTTCATCTCGTCTAATCCAACCTCCGAACTATCGGACTACAACTTGAATTAAACAATCATTTGTGCTTCTTAATGAGGTATTTAAGGATCATAGAAATAGTAAAACTGACAACGGCTCCAATAGCAGCCAATACAACAGTTTTATAAACATCCTCCGAATGCAAATTCGGCAATACACTCAAAAAAGTACCTCCAGTAGTCCCCATAAGGGTATGATGATGACTACTCATCTTCCGCTAGTTCATGCTGAGCCTGTTGAGCTAAATCAGGCTGAACTTGTGGCGATAAACCATGCTGATCCTGTTGAGCTAGGTCAGGCTCAGGTTGTTGTGATATACCATGCTGATCCTGTTGAGCTAGGTCAGGCTGCGCCTGTCGAAGCCCCTCCTCAGCAGTCGTCAATTGACTAACGGCCGAAATCACACCACCAGCAACAGCCAAGTAACCACCAACACTAGTCAGTACTAAAGGCAAAGCGATAGGCGAAGCTAGAAGCGTGCCGCCAACTGCCGCCAAGGCCAAACCAATATTCCGAAGCACTTTAAAAAATTTCGGACTAGGAGCTTTCACTCGTTTTATTAAATTCATTTTTTTTACTTTTTTTCTGTTATCCTTCCACAATTAGGAAGTCAGATTGAACAATCAATGTTACACTTTCTTTGCTATCCAAAGAGGAATAAACCAAGGCTTTCAATTGCGAAAAGGCCTTTCTAGACAGCAGACCTAAACCAGGTCCCGAAAGTTTCGTTACAGGAGCAATACAGCCTTTCAATTCTAGCAAAGCATTATTGGCAGGATGAAACAAAATCAAACTTCTGTGGTTCACAACCAAAACCTCCAAATGCCAGTGGAACTTGTTGCTGTAGCGCTTGCTTATAAAATATTCCCCCTCCGGAATACAGGAAACAGTAGCTTGGTTTTGCTTCCAAGGCAATTCAATAGTATAACAAATGAATCGCCCCTCGCATTCGAGCTTCCCATTAGTTCCTTCAGGGAAATAAGTTCTAGTTAAAAATAGTACCATGTACTAACTATTTAATGGGTCAGACTGAGCTTGCTTCCGCTTTCCGCTTTCCGCTTTCTGCCTTCCGCCTTCCGCTTTCTGCCTTCTGCTTCCGCACACTGACCACTAAACACTGACCACTGCCTACTAAACTAAACACCTCCATCAACTTTAACCAAGGCCAAAGGATTGAAAGCACCGTTTTTCAAGGGGTACATTTCTCCATTTACTTCTTGATAATACTCGACACCCAAGGCCAAAAACAGCGGTTTAGTACTGTTAGGGGGCACCTCATTTTCCAGAAGGATGGCTAACGTTTCCGTGGCATCCCATGGCAAAATGTTGGTTTCAGTATGAGTCTCAGCAAAAGTTCCGGTTTCAAAATCAATCTCGGTTCCAGCCGAAATAATTTTGAAGTGTGTACTACCGCTAGGGGCAGCAATCATGTGCATAGGAACAAACGGATCAATAGCAACACTGATAGTACCACTTACTCGGTCTATTGTGCCAACATAAGGAATAAACAAACTAGTACCTAGTTTCCCGTTAATGTTGAATTCAAATCCGGCAAGCAATTCAGCTTCGCCATCAATCACATTGCGCAATCCTCTAACGCTAGTGGCGTCCGCTCGGATTACTTTTAGCATCTGCTGGGTCAAACGGCTCACCATTCTACTATCAGCCGAATGAAGTAAGACAGCTCTTAGAGCCATTCTCAAAATCTTGCCAGCTTTACCAGCTCTTCCAAATTCCGAACCGTTCTCGCGAGTTCTCTGGAACGCCGGATCGGTTGCGATTCTATTGGCATCAATGCCCCCTTTTTCGCGGGCTATATACCCGTCCTTGGATTTATAGAAGGTAATATCCCCTATAGTTCCTTTTAACTTAATTATGCCTTTCTGTCTTGCCATAACTTTTTAAATTTAATAAATTAATACTCTTTTAAAATTGAAATTCATTTCGATAAACGTTGCAACTAAATCCCGAATGATTCCAGCAAAGTTTCAGAGTTTAAATCCAATTTTCAAAGGCAACCAATTAAAAACCAACCAAAAACATACATAATCGATGCTTTTAATTGCTCTGAATTAGACTGAATTTGCTAAATTTGTGAAACAAAATGCAATTAAAAACGATAGTTGGTTTTTTTAGACTGCTCAATGTGCTAAGGGGTATAAACAATCCACCAATTAACCGACTAACCAATTAACCAATTAACCTCCCTAGATAAAGCATAGATAAAGCATAGATAAAGCATGGATAGTGTATGAAAAGAGTAGGAATAAAATAAACAATGAACCGACTAACCGAATAACCAAATAACCGAATAACCAATTAATCTCCATAGATAAAGCATAGATAAAGCATAGATAGTGTATGAAAAGTGTAGGAATAAAATAAACAATGAACCGACTAACCGCATAACCAAATAACCGAATAACCGAATAACCGACTAACCGAATAACCAATTAACCGAATAACCAATTAAGTGATAACAAGAGGCACAAGGGTATGTATTTATCCTAAAGATGTGCAGTGCATTATGGGTAAAGAATATCCGCAGGCAAGATTGTATTTATTGAAGATTAAAAAACACCTCAATAAAGAATCGCATCAACTCATTTCCATTGAGGAATTCTGCGAATATACCGGTCTAAAGATCGAGCATGTAGTGCGTTGCATTATTGGATAATAGAGCAGGGAGAGCCTGCTGAGCCTCTACAAACTCAACCAACCAGTTCAAATACCAGAATAGCAATTGAACAACTACAAAGCTGTGGTAAGAACAACTAAGAGAAAAAAAGTAACAAAGAAATCGTGCATTTCGATATAATTTTAAAAGTTCAAAGGGTAAATATTGATTTTATTTGGAGCAGCTTTTTTATTAATGTCAAGGAAATGAAACAATTAAAAAATAGGATGTAAAAAGGGTTGCATTTTTACAAAATAGTTTTTGTAAAACAAAAAAAGGTTCTTATATTTGCAACCGCATTCAGAAAATGAAAGCGCTTTATTGGAGAAATGGCAGAGTGGTCGATTGCGGCAGTCTTGAAAACTGTTGACTGTTACAGGTCCGGGGGTTCGAATCCCTCTTTCTCCGCAGAATTAAAACCCTAACGGCTGTAAATCAGTTAGTTAGGGTTTTTTATTGGCTAAATATCCCCACATAATCCCCACAATCACAAGTTTTTTTATTGGGTCGAAATGGATTTTATGACAATAAATTTTAACTAAAAACATTATTCAATTAATTTACCAACTAAGTGAATAAGAAAATAAACCTTTACTTTCGTTTCTGGCATTTAAACTTAAGCTTTGATATTTTGTAAGCTCTTTGCAATAAAATCTATTAAACGGCTTCGCATAGCCATCAGCTACCATTTTTTCATTCAGACAAGTACCGTCTTCCAAAAATACATATGCTAAAGTTCTTCCATATATATCTAAAATGTTTTTCTCTTCAACTGCTATTGAAACTTTTGTTTTAGGTGGTGCAGCCTCTAAAAGATAATCCAAAGATTTTCGACCTAATTCTATCAAAAATTGTGCAGCTAAATGCGTTTCTCTTTCATCTTGAAACAACTTTTTGCAAAGTTTTAGTTCTGGTGCGTCAATGCCTAAAAATCTAATTTCAATTATTTTTTTATCAAAAATATTTTCAATTATCAATCCATCACCATCGACAACTTGGACTACTTTATATGTGTTTTTAATTTCATTGTGGTAAATTGTGTTCATTTGTTTTAAATTGTTGTATTTAAATTGTTGTAAATCAGTTAATTATGTTTTATTTTTACAATGGTATAAAAAATTATTTATAAATCAAAAAACACACAACAAATGGCTAAACAAGCTGGTCACGTAAAATACGTTGGCACATTAGGAGAAGTTCGTCACTTCAAAATTAAAGGTAACGAAGGTTACTTCGCTGGATTAAAAGGTGGTCCAACTGCCGAACAAGTAAAAACCGCACCTGGTTTTATTCGTACTCGTGAAAATATGAGCGAGTTTGGGGCTTGTGCAAATGCAGGTAAATCGGTGAGAGTTGGTTTATCTTCATTAATGAAACAAATGTCAGATAGTCAACTTACCGGAAGACTTACGGCAATAATGAAAAAAATCAATATTGAAGATGGTTCTGAAGCTAGAGGACAAAGAGCAGTATTAATTTCATTGCAGCCGCAATATTTGAAAGGATTAGATTTTAATCGTAACATTTCATTCAATGGTGTTTTTAATGCTCCATTTACTTTGGCTGCAACTGTTGACCGAAATGAAAGTACATTAACTGTTCCTGCTTTTAATCCTCTAAATTTTATGAGTGTGCCATCAGGAGCAACACACTTTAGAATTTTAAATGCTCTTTCGGTAGTTTCAGATTTTGTTTTTAATGCAACAACAGGAGCTTATGAACCAGCTGACAGCGATTTGAATGAAGTTTCAAATATTGCTTATTCTGCTTACACTCCTATTGATGTAGTTACTCCGCTTTTAACTATTACAGCTACATTACCCGGAGCACCTACAATGAATACAAATGTAACCGCAATCGGAAGTATTGGAATAGAATTTTATCAGCAAGTTGGTACAAATTATTATTTATTCAATGCTGGAAATGCGATGAAAATTCAAGAGTTGTTCTAAAATTGAAAATTCAAATAAGTTGAATAATTAAGCCCTTTCTTTTGATTGGGCTTTTTTTATGTTTTGAAATTATTTTATCTATAATGGCGACTTATGTATGAAATATGGTGCAGTCAAGTATGGCTTATCTATTAATTTCATTTTTTACTTTTAATTTATTTAATATATTCAATTCTTTAAAAAATATATTATTTGTTTATCCGAAAAAGAAATCCAAGTAAGCCCATAACTTCAAATTCATCACTTACCATTCGGATAAGACTTCAACTTGAGCTGTTTTTTTTAAACGATTGCCTTACGGCTTCGTATTTTGAAAGATAATTTTGTGGCAATCGTTTGAAAAAAATTGCATCCTATGGGGTTTGGGGAAATGGAAGATTTCCCCAACTGAACTTACCGAGTGCGTTGGCAGTAGCGAAACAAGTGTGTAGTTTTTTATTTGCTTATCGGAATGTTGATTATAATTGTGGAGTTGTGGCAAATAAAAAACTATACTCTTGTGGGCAATTTTGATTTTTGAGGATGCCTGAATGTTCTTGTGAAAATGGATTTTCAATTTATTGCAAATGTTGTTTAGTAACGTTAAGGCATCTGCAAAAAACAATGAATTAACAATCCTAGTGCGTTGGCAGTGCTCGAATAAGGGTATTCTTTTTTATTTGCTTATTGGGATTTTCTGATTGGTTTTCTTGGCTGCTTGATGCTATTTGTAAATTGAAAGATAAAACTTGAATGTTATTGAATTAATCTACTGAAAACGCTAAGCATCAAGCAGACGGAAAGCCAATGACTTGGGGTGTTGTGGCAAATAAAAAAGAATACTCTTATTGGCATCATTGGGATTGTGGGTATAGAAAATTGATTAAACCAAAAAAACAATAAAACTGTAATCAATTTTTATACTTACAATGTCAATGTGAAAACATTTCCTAATTCTTTTTATGCGTTCCAATTGTCTGCGTCTGCTTGGTTTCGGAAGAAGTTCTGCGGAAAGATAAATATTGTAGTTAAGATAAAAGTTGTTGCGGTGGTTACAATTGCTATTAATGGCTGGCTTTGCGTCTGTTGGGGATTAAAGAGCAGCGTATTTTCTGATTTGTAAAATAGTTCTAAAACAAGATAAAACGTCAACATACCACAACTGCCCCAATAGCGCAAAACCTCCATTAATAGCAGTTGTTTCTATTTACTCCAACATTCACAACAACTATTTACACTTTATTGAATTAGCGAAATGAAGCAAATAAAGATGTGAGTTTAGGAATACTTGGACTAAACGAGGATTTTGTGCAGATGAATGAGATAATTAAAAATAGGTAATTAGATAAAAATACTTAAATCAAAAAAGATATAAATAAAAACAAAAAATGTTAGCGCAAAAATAGCAACAGTTATAATCCGCACTATCATTAATTTGTTCTTTTGTTTTGAAAGTTTAGTTTCTTTTAAATTTGATAACTTGTCTACAATAGATTCAAGACCTTTAACACCTTCTATTTTAGATTGAAAGTCATCAATATCTTCTTCAATCGCCTCGATAGATTCACTAATGTTATTTAATAAAATAAACCAAATCAATAAAAAAAACAGTAGTGATAATGATAAAATTATTACATTTTTAAATATTGAAACACCGGTATAATCGTAGTAATTTAATAATAATATAAAACCAACCGGAATACCAAATATGTAGCTAGAAGCCTTACCAATTGATTCATATATCTTTTCAACTAATTTTTGAAAATGTTCGCTAGAAGATGTTTTTATTTTATCAAATGAAAATCCTGAAATATATAGTGCTAAACTTTTTTGGTATAATAAAAATATTTTTTCCCAATTTTGAACAATTTCTATGTAATTGTCTTTACCATTAGGAACAAAATTAACTAGTTCATTTAAAAAAATTTCTTTCTTATCGCTTCCTTTTATTTCATCTAAAAGTTCATTTTTTAAAGACTCCAAATTTTTAATTTTTGAAAATAATTCTAAATCTTCAATTTTATAATTTATGTTTATTTCTAATAAATTATTCGAGTTTCTGTAAATGATTAATTTTAATTTATCACCTATTTTAATATCATTATTTGATATTGAAGTCAAAAAATCAATTAGTTGAATGTTGGTATTATATAAATCAATTTGACTATTTGAAGTAACGTCTGTTGATAAGTAATCTAATTCAGAAATATAAAAATCTTTATTTATTGACTTGAATTTATTGCCTCTTAGAAAATCGTCAAAAGTTTCAAAATACGAATTAACATTACCTGTACGCAACTCTACATAAACTACTTTATTGAGATAATTATCAATTTCATCAACTAAAATGCTGCTTACCTTTTCATAGTTCATTACTTCAATTAATTCATAGCCAAATAATGATTTTATGTGCTGAATATTACCATTATTTACAAGAAGAAAGCCATCTGAAGAAATTGAATCTACATTGTTAATTTCTAGTGATTTTCTAATATTTACTGTGCTAGTTAATTGGCTCATCATCTTCAAAGAAATTTTTAATATATTCTGCTGGAACATCATTTATAATTATTTGATTCCCATTATGTTCAATTTTTTTTGTTTTAACTAATGATTTATCAAACACTAAAGTATATCCTTTTTCTGAAACTCTATTTCTGAATAATGTATCAAAATCAGTTTTTTTATTTATTGCAATTTTACCACTAACCTCTAATTCCTTATCACTTATAAAGTCTAAAAACGAATTAGGATCTTGAGCGTTTATTATAGATGAAATTGAAACTAACTCAACATCATTACCTTTTTGAAAACAATCTACAACGTAATTTGAAATATTATCTTTTATTTTATCCTTTTCTAAAACGCTTAAATTATTGTGAACAAAATATTTATTTGTTGCCTCATTTAATTTTAAAAAGTTCTCTTTTGCTGATGTAATATCGGTTGAACCTATAAAGTCAATAAAATATTTAGAAACTTCTCTTGTGCCTTTTATAAACGATAAATACAAAACATCTTTTGCTTTCCACCTATTGAAATTTAATCTATTTGCTCTAGCCAACTTTTCAACATCCAGTGTCATTAATTTAGCAATATCCAAATTTTTATCATCTACAGTAAATTGAGCTGATTTATCTAACATCGCAGTAATTAAAAAATCAACTTTTTTTTCCTCATAATGAACAAAAACTACATATCCACCTGTAGTTGTAGATATATTAATTTTACTTTCAAGAATAGTCATTGATTCTTGAGTGAATTTTAAAAAATCATCATTTTTAACATATTCATCAGCTTTTGATTGAAATGGATAATTAAGTTTATCTTCCTTAAATGTACCTTGTGTCGGGTTTTTAGAAGAGTAATTCTTAATTAATTTTTCAACAAACTCAATGACAGTTTCATTAATTGGTAATAATTTATCAGAACACTTCAATTTTGGAGTTCCTTTTAATTCTTTTACGATATGGTGAAATACTATTTTTTTTACAATCATCTTTTTACTTTTATAATTATTAAAAATTTATACCAAACTATGTTCTAACTTTGTTTTCCACTTTTTCCAATCGGGCATTATTTTTTGCTGTAAATCATAAAATGCTTTGGTATGATTATGATGTACTAAATGACATAATTCGTGTATCATTACATATTCAATACTTCCTTTTGGTGCTTTTATTAATTCTGGGTTTAAAATTACCTTGCCTTTTACTGTGCAGCTTCCCCATCTTTTGTTCATTGTTCGAATTTCAATAGTTGGCTTCTCAATATTATATTTAGAAAATAAACCGATTTTTTCTTCTAGTACCGATGTGAAATGTTCTATTGCTTTTTCTTTATACCAATTTTTAACTAGTGTTTCAATTTTAGTAGTGGCTTTGTGGTTTACAATTAACTTTCCACGATATACTTTTACTTGATTAATTTTAGCTATTTCTGAATATAAAATATATTGTCTTCCTAAATATAGATGTGTTTCACCATTAATATATTGTCTTTTTGGTGTTAATGGCAGATAAGATTGAAATTCATTTTGTTGCTTGATTATCCACCGTGCTTTTTCTTTTACTTTTTCTTCAATTTTTTCATTACTTGTTTCCGTTGGAGCATACACTTTTACAGAACCCTCTGGGAATACTTTTATTCCTAACGTCTTTCTTTCTTGAAAGATTAGTTCGTAGCTGATTTCCTTTGTGCCGTATTTGACATTTTTACTTACAGTAATCATTATACAAACTTTATTTTAGCAATGTTTAATCCTTGTTCTACTAAATCGTCTATCTGCTTAAATGATACTTCTAAATCATACTTTGCTTTTAAATCAAAAATATAATCGTCAATAGCAATTTTTATTTTACCTTCAATATCAGTTTTGTTTTGCCAATCAATAATCAATATGTTATCTTGATATACTATTGAACGAATGATAGCGTCTATTTCTACTGCAATCTCTACTGCAATTTCTGTCTTAAAAGCTAGTTCCTCCTTAAATATATCTTTTACAAGATTGTAGATCGCTATACCTGTATCATTACCATTTAATTCATTAGGAATATTACTTCTTTTGCCGCTTAAAAACTCTGCTTCATATTCTTTTACTTTTCGCAAATATTCTGCTTCTGTAATGCGCTCTAAACGATAAATTTCGATAGTTTCTCTAATTAATGCCGATAGATTTTTATAATAAATAGGATCTTCACTAACTTTTACATTAATAGCTCTAATTGTTCTACTCGCAATATGGTCGGCTTTTGCAGCTTTACCTGTTAGCTTTTCCACTTCGGCTTCTCTTTGTTCTTTGTCAAAAATATTTACTAAATCGGTTATTCGTAACATATCTCCTTCAGTTGTAATATGCTTGTCAATTAACTTTTGAATTTGAGGTTCGTAAGCTGCATAATCTGCTTCGTCTGAATATCTTCTTTTAACTGAAATTCTTAACTCTAAAAAGAACTTTAAATCCTTTTTATATTTGGCTATTACTTTATCAGGTGTTTTGGTTTCAAACTCATAACTTGACAATGCTAATTTTAGTAACCTTGCAAATATTGATACCTTTTCATAAAAATTATGTCTAATTTCTTCATCTTTCAATAATACTTCATAAGCTGGTTCATCATATTTATTGGCTACTGTTTTAAATATATCCCAAACCTCTGAATGTGCTTGTGGTAGTTTTTTTATTTCATCATTTATATTGGTAAATGTTCCCGCCAAATCTTCTTCATCATAAGCATTATCCCCTGAATAGGTTTCTAAAGCTTTGTCTAAATTTTCAAGGTTACCATAGTAATCAATAATATAGCCGTAATCTTTACCCGGATGCAATCTATTTACCCTTGCAATTGCTTGTAATAATGTATGTTCTCTTAATGCTCTTGTTATGTATAATACAATATTTCTTGGAGCATCAAAACCAGTTAGCAGTTTATCAACAACAATAATAATTTCGGGTTCATCTTGTTTCTTAAAGGCACTAATTATAGACTTTTCATACTTTTCAGTAGTACCATATTTATCCATTTTAGCTTTCCAAAATGCTTTTACTTTATCATCTGCTTTATCAAATGCATCATCTTCTCCTTCACGTGTATCTGGAGCTGACATAATTACTTCGGAAGTAACTTTTCCAATTTCATCAAAATACTCTTTATATTTGATTGCAGTTGCTTTGTTTGGTGCTACTAATTGTCCTTTAAAAACTGTTCCTTGCCAATTGTCTACAAAATGTTCTACAATATCCCAAGCTCTTGCATAAATGATTTGGTCTGCTTTGTTCAGCATATTTTTACTGCTGTACTTTCTTTTTAATGCTGCTTTACCATAAGGCGTTAATGGTTCTGAAATTTTATTAAAATAATTATCAATTGGATTGTCATTTACTTCAATAAGATTGTGTCTTCCCTCATACAATAAAGGAACAACCGCACCATCAGCCACAGCATCATTAATAGAATACACATCAATTAAACCACCAAATTTATTAGCGGTACTTTTCTCTTTTTTCATTAATGGTGTTCCTGTAAAAGCAATAAAACAAGCATTTGGAAATACTTGTTGCATCCTCACATTGAACGAACCATATTGACTGCGGTGTCCTTCATCTACTAAAACAAAGATTTCAGAAGATAAAAAAGGTGTTACCGAAGCATCAACTGCGGCTTTGAATTTGTGTATTAAAGTTGTTATTACTGCATCACCTGGTTCGGCTATAAGATTTAATAAACTCTTGTCTTTTTTAAGTTTTTCAAATTCTTTATCTGATAATTTTTCGCCTTTTAACTTTTTGATTATTTCTTTTGATGCTCCAACTTCTGCATTTTCTACAGGAAATTGACACTTTTGAAATGTTTCGGTTATTTGACTATCTAAATCAATACGGTCTGTAACTAATATAATTTTAGGGTTTTTGATATTAGGATGTGCTGCTATCATTTGTGCTAACATTACCATTGTTAATGATTTTCCGCTTCCTTGAGTATGCCAAATTACACCACCATTATACTTATTATTTGTTTTAGTGTTTAGTCTTGCTAAAGTATTTTTAATACCGAAATATTGTTGATACCTCGTTATTTTTTTTACTCCATCATCATACACAATATAATTGAACATTAAATCTAATATTCTTTTTGGTTGGCAAAAACTAAATATAAGTTTATCCTGTTCTGTTACCGTTTCTGCATTATCGACCACATTTGCTATAAACTCGTTTCTCTTTTCGTGCCAATCTATTAATTTGCTCCAATCTTCTTTATTAACTGATTTTGTTTTGATTTCTGAAATACTATCTTCCCAAAGCGTTTGTTCTTCTTTAGTTTTAAACAACTCCTTCCAAAAACTCCAAAACTCTTTAGGCGTTGCAGTAGTTGCAAACTTTGCATCGTTTACCGCAATAGACATTAGTATATTAGAATATAAATACAAAGAACGAATGCCATCATCTTGTTGATTGCGTTGGTGTTGTTCTATTCCTTTATCAATAGGTTCTTTTATTATTGGACTTTTACATTCAATAACAACCATAGGAATACCATTTATAAACAAAACTATATCTGGTCGATAATGGTCGTTTCTTTCTGAACGCAAAACACTAAATTCTTCGGTAACGTGATAAGTATTATTTTCGAGGTTTTTCCAATCAATATATTGAAAAGAAAAGCTTTTTTTATCACCAAGAACTGTTTGTTCTAAACTTTTACCTAGTGTTATTAGTTCATAATATGCTTTATTAGCTGCAATATAACCATCTTGTACAGGTAAATCTCTTAATGCTAATAAACCATTACTTATATTTGTATCTGAAAATTCAAACTCTTTTTGCTTGTATTCTATCTTGTTTATTTTACGCAATTGTTCTTTTAGAATATCTTCTAATAATACGTTAGAAGTCCTATTTCCTCTAGCTTCAAGAGCTTCATCAGGAGTAAGATATTGCCAACCTATATTCATTAAAAGTTTTAATGCAGGTAGTTGTGCTATATGATCTTCTATAAAAGATGGAGTATTCATATCTATTGATTTATCTTTATTAATAGCTTTTTTTGGTACGACTATTGTTTTATTAAAATTAATTATTACATTTGCAGTGTTCATTCTACCATAATAGAGAGAATTGAATTTCGAAGTCCGATACGCCCAGAAGTGTACCGGATTTTGCGTTTTAATACACTACAGGTAACTTTTTATTACGCTTATTCTCTATTTGTTTTGGACCACCAAGTTTCTCAGTTAAATAATAAGCAGATATTAAATAGTAATCCAATTGTGTTCTGTGTGGCTCAAGAATTACAATGTATTGTTCTGCAATATCATAGATATATGTTCGAATTACACTTTTTCCTCTAACTCTATCAACATAACTAAAAATATCAATATCCGTTTTTTTTATCTCTCTAATATGATACCAAATCCAATGCAATCTCTTGGATCTATCATAATCAAATAAAGAACGTGTTTTTATTACTTTCCCTCTTTTGTCTTTTTCTTCCTCCGTCATATGCGTTAAGTGAGAAAATAAACTCTCCACTTCTTCAACCCCTTCTTTTTTAATTGGACGAATTAGTTTTGTTCTAAATAAAAAAAGTGGATTGTCTGCAATGTCTCTGTCGAAGATGGCTCTTAAGGAAGCTGTTCTTTGTCCTTGTGTAAAGTGCAAAATCTCTAACATCTCATTGTATCTTTTGATTTGATTAATTGCCATTTTTCAAGTCTATAAAAAAGAGGTTGAACTTATTTTCTGCTTTATCTGTTTTTTGAGTAAGTGGTTTTCCGCAGTGTCTTTCTATTTTCTCAATGATATTATTTTTTGCGGTTACCTTATTCAAACCTCTTAATTTGTAATTGATAGCACCCATCAATACATCTGTTAATTGCATTAGTTCACTTTCATACGACCTAATTACTTGAAGATTTCTAATGTTATTATAGTCTCTTTCAAGGTATGTTTTGAGATTTCTTGCTTTGAGATATGAATGTGTATCTTTTATATCAATATAAATATTGTAATTAAATTCAGGATTAATTTTTTTGTTGAGTAATTGATAATACATTTTATCGTAAAAATCATTGTGGCTTTGATTGTGTAATTTATGGTCTAACTGTGACTTATCTATCACAATAGCTCTAAAGTTTAAATCACTATTAAAAAAATAGTCAATCATTTCGTTATAAAAAGGGTATTGCGATTTTGAGATTGAACTCCATTTCATTTCACCTCTATAGAAATGTTTGATTTTCATTTCTCTAATGTTTTGATTGTGCATTTTAAGTAAATGATATGGTGTACTGATGTAGGACAATATCATAAAAGGTTGCCCGTCATTTTCTATGTGGGTACTTTCGTCGCAATAAAAATTATATGTTTTACTCATAACTGTTTTTTCTTATTTTACATTCACTCTGATTTTTCCTGTTAGCAACTGCTGCATTAAACCTTTCTTTTGTAATTGTAAGGCTTCTAGTTTATTTTGATAACTTTTTAATTGTTGGTCTGCTGTTTCTAATGTTAATGCAATTGCAGTTTGCTCTTCATAAGATGGAACGCTAACTTTAATTTTTGAAAACTCTTGCCATCTTAAACCACCTCGTCTATCAATTGAACCTTCCATTCGTTTTTGATATTCTTGAATATAGGTGTTCGATTTTAATACCCTAAATAAAAATTCGTCATTTATATTTTCCTCTGTTTTAAAGACAGTGTACATTGGACTTATTAATGCTTTCTCGTATTTACTTTGATAACCAATAGATCCTTCTTCGATGTGATTAGTAGCATAAGCAAAAACATTCTTTTCTACAATCTTATATGTTTTTAGATTATCACTGTAAATCTTTCTACCAAAATATTCCAAAGAAGGAATTAAACCTCTATGCTTTGTACAAGATAAAACTATCAAATCTTCATCCTCCTTGTTTTTAGAAGATATTTCTAATGAAAAATCTTTTATTCTCTTAGTTAACCAAATATCATTAAAACCCTTTAATTTTTTCTTACCAGTTAACAGTTGTTGTGCAAGTCCTTTGTTTCTATCTCGTAATGTTTCAGATGTCTGTTTTAGTATAAAAATAGCTTCATCCCAAGTAGAAAGTATTGCAGCAATTTTTTGCTGCTGTTTGAAAGGAGGTACAAAAATGTTTTCTTTTAATAAACTTGTTTTTGATAAATTATATCTAGTAGCACCTTATGCTAACTTGAAAATTGTTTTTCTACCAACATTACTTCTAAACAATTCAGCTAAATAAATTGGAGAAAAATCTATATCATTTGTTAATCTAAAACCAAAGCAAAAACTATTTAAATAAAGTTCCTGTGAATTACCTAAATAAACTGAACACATACCGACTTCCTCTGGTGTTTCAGAAGAAGTAGTAAAGAAAATATCACCATATTTGACTTTTTCTTGAGTTTCGTTATCTTTTATATTGACATAGTCAAAGTGATCATCTTTAATAATTGCATTGTTAAAAATGTTTAAATAAGGTATGTATGGTTTTCCAAATCCGAAATCATCTTTATTTTTTCCACTTATACCTGTGAAAGTGTTACCAATATTTTTTAATTGAACTTTACTCCAATCATTTGGTATTGAACAATTAATAGATAATTCATTGTCGTAATTATTGTTAGATTTCAATTTGTTATTATCAACAATATGCGATGTATTAGTGATGCTCATATTTCTTAAATTAAAATCCTAACTCAGCTAAGTACTTATTCATTTTATCTTCAACTGAAACTAATTCACTTTTTAATGATACAATTGTTTCTTGGGTTTGTTTTACATCAATAGCTGCTTCCTCTTCAAACGTATCTACATAACGAGGAATATTAAGGTTATAATCGTTATCCTCTATATCTTTGATAGTTGCTCTAAAAGCGTATTTATCTTCTACTACAACACCATTTTCAGTAGTCAAGGGTTTATCATTTTGAAAGCTAACATAAGTGTCAACTATCTTTTTAATGTCGCTTACTTTTTCAGTATCACGAAGTTTGTTTTGATTTTTACCAGCTTCATAGCCTTTACTTGCGTCTATAAACAACACATCAGTATTATTCCCTTTTGCTCTATTAAAAATTAAAATTGATGCCGGAATGCCTGTGCCAAAAAACAAGTTTGCAGGCAAACCAATAACTGTTTCTAAAAGATTTTCTTCTATTAACTGTTGGCGTATTTTACCTTCGCTACTGCCACGAAATAAAGCTCCGTGAGGCATAATAACTCCAACACGTCCTGTGTCTTCATAGGTAGTTTCTATCATATGACTGATAAAAGCATAATCGCCTTTACTTTTTGGAGGAACACCTCTATGATAACGGTTGTGCATATCTGCAATTGCTGTTTCTGCACCCCATTTATCTAACGAAAATGGAGGATTTGCGGTAACGATGTTGAACTTCATTAAATTATCTCCTTCTAACAAACGAGGATTGTTTAAAGTATCTCCCCATTCGATAGTAGCATCATCAATCTCGTGCAAAAACATATTCATTCGAGCTAATGCCCAAGTACTTCCGTTTACTTCTTGACCGTATAAAGCAAAGTTATTGCTTCCTACTTCTTTAGCCATTTTAATTAACAAAGATGCACTTCCACACGCTGGATCACAAATTCTGTCTCCTGGTTGTGGGTTTAATAATTTGGCTAATAGTGTAGATACTTCGCTAGGTGTGTAGAACTCGCCCGATTTTTTACCTTCTTCACCTGCAAACATCGAAATAAGATATTCATAAGCATCACCAATAATGTCATTTCCTTCTAAATGTGAAGGTTGTAAATCCATTGCAGCAAAATCAACTAATAAGTTTTTAAGTCTTCTGTTTCTATCTTTGGTTTGTCCTAGATTATTTTCGGAATTAAAATCAATACTTCTAAAAACTCGGTCTAATTTACTTCTGTTGGCATCTTCAATACGCTCTAGCGAAGTATTGATTAATTCACCTAAATTAGGTTCGTTTCTGTTTTCAAAAAGAAATTCAAATGTTGCATTTTCTGGAAGTTTAAAACGCTCATTGGCCAAAGCTCTTTCAATACGAGAAGTATCTCCGTTGTATTTTGTGGCATAGAAATTCTTTTTGTCTTTCCAAACATCAGATACATACTTTACGAATAGCATTGTTAATACATAATCTTTGTATTGATTACTGTTAAGTACACCTCTAAAAGTGTCACAAGCTTTCCATACGATTTGATTAATTTCTTTTTGTGTGATTTTATTTTCCATAGTAATCTATTTTACGATTTTGTTAATGATACCTTGAAACAAGGCTTTTTTATTTTCTATAATTTGATTAGATAATTTAATTTCTTCTGAATGTAAAGCACTAATAGTAGCAATGTTATTTTGAATTTCTAAATTAGGAATTGCAATTATAATACTTTCTAGTTCTCCTTTTCTAATTGATGGAATAGAACTACCAGCACCCATACTTTGAAATTGACTTTGGTATTTTTGTGAATTGAAAAGTGTTGTAATATATTTAGGATTAACTTTAGCTTTATTTACTCTTATTACATAAAATATTGATGAAGCAATAGCAGGACCCATTGTTTTACTGTAAGTCCAAGCAAAGTTTCTAAATCCTTTACCCACAAAAAGTATATCACCATCTTCTAATAAGTGGCTTTCGTTTTTATTGTCTATATTTACAAAGGCATTACTATCACTTTGAAGATTGCCAAAATCATCAAAGTTTTTAGCCTGCAAGTATTTAGCAAAACCCTTTTCGAGAGGTTTTACATAAAGTCCAAACTTTATATTAGCAATATCTTTTAATTGTTTTTGCATCTAAACTATTTTGTAGAGTGTTTCAATTTTTTTACAAAGATATAAAAAATAATTACATATCCTAATATATTTTTTTGTAGAGTTATTCAAATAAAATTTTATTGTATTGTTGAAGTAGTTTTATTAAAGCTCTAATACAGATAAAAAAACTAGAACTTAATCTTTACCTGTGCAGTTTCCACCTTTGTAATAGTTGGAATATGCACACATTTTAAAAATTTGGTTTTTCTTTCAATGATTTTTCTAATGTTGGAATGAAGATTATTAGTGCCTAATTTTTTATAATAAAGTTTTTTTTGATTGTTGAATTTATTACGACTACCGTTTTTTAAAATGTCTTCCCAGAAATAAGTATTAAAAAATTTTAGATCAATATCTTTCGACAAATCAAATAATAAAACACTATCCCATTCTTTAAGTAATGAATTGAAAAGTATGTTGTAATTATCTACAGCAATCAAATCTTGCATTGTAAAGATGCCTAAACTATGTATGAATTTAGCTTGTTGCGTTCTGACTTCAAACCGAAACGTATTTTTACATTCGTGTGGAAATTGCACACTTTTATTATATGCTTTAACTTGTTTGTAGGCATCAACACCTGCTTGCTTGTAGTCATTATGAACTGTATTGCGTGTAAATTGGCGTTTTTCGTGATAGATTAAATTATGAACTAAATC
This sequence comes from Flavobacterium sp., assembly GCA_010365135.1. Classification (GTDB taxonomy): domain Bacteria; phylum Bacteroidota; class Bacteroidia; order Flavobacteriales; family Flavobacteriaceae; genus Flavobacterium. Next base: position 400 of record JAAFGY010000051.1, on the reverse strand, counting down.
ACTAACATTAACTATTGGGTTTATATTTACGCCATATTCAAGGTTTACAATAAAGCATTTCTTCAAATCAAGCTTGAATATGCGCTTGATTTGAAGGATAGCATTAATACAATATTCGATATAAAAATCGTCGGCATTGTGAAGACCTTGATTGAAATAATAATGAATACTTCCACTTATTTCTAAACGGTTTTGATATTTTATAAATATTAGATTTTTGTATTTTCGGATTTGCTTTTCTTTGATTTCATCACTATACAATCGTTCTGACTTTCCAACATACTCTAATAGATTGTTATTCCAGACTGGATATTCCAGTGCAAACTGAACACCTAATTCCGGTTTAAAGTGTACAGGTGATTCCGGGGCAAACTGTACAGTTTTTTGATGATGATTTTTA
>JAAFGY010000050.1 GCA_010365135.1 Flavobacterium sp. | reverse complement strand
AATCTCTGTTTTACTTTTTGATAAAACAGGGACATTAACCAAAGGAGATTTTGGAGTTACCCGTATAGAATCTGTTGATAAAAAATACACCTCTAATGAAGTTTTAAGACTTGCAAGTGCTTTGGAGCAAAGTTCAGAACACCCAATTGCCGTTGGAATTATTAAAAAGGTAAAAAAAGATGATATTACCATCCCGAAACCTGAAAATTTCAATGCCATTACAGGTAAAGGTGTAGAGGCAAAAGTAGAAGGCAAACAAATAAAAGTTGTGAGTCCTGGCTATTTAAGGGATGAAAAAATAGACATTCCAGAAGATGCCTATAGCGATGCTGCAGAAACAGTTGTTTTTGTGTTGATTGAAGGAAAATTAACGGGATACATTGCCCTTGCCGATGAAATAAGACCGGAATCTGCAGAAGCAATAGAAGTGTTCAAAAAAAATAACATCAAAGTCTTAATGGCAACGGGTGATAACGAAAAAACAGCGAAAGCCGTTAGCGACAAACTTGGCTTGGATGGTTATTACGCGGAAGTGCTGCCCCATCAAAAAGTGGAGATTGTCAAAGAACTCCAAGAAAAAGGAGAATTTGTTGCCATGACAGGGGATGGTGTAAATGATGCACCTGCACTGGCGCAGGCCAATGTTGGTATTGCAGTTGGTTCAGGTACAGATGTAGCTGCTGAAACAGCAGATATTATTTTGGTGAATAGTAACCCACAGGATATTGCCAACTTGATTTTGTTCGGCAAGGCTACCTACAACAAAATGATTCAAAATCTAATATGGGCAACTGGTTATAACGTGGTAGCCATTCCATTAGCAGCTGGAGTCCTATATTCTTCCGGGTTTGTTTTAGGACCAGCTTTAGGAGCCGTGTTTATGAGTTTAAGTACCATTATTGTAGCTATTAATGCTCAATTATTGAAAAGAAAATTAGGTAAAAAATAATGAGTGACAAAGGATTGTATATCAAATAATAGATAGGATAATCAAAAAACTATTTTTAACAAATAACCTTAAATCATTAAACAAAAATTTAAAGTTAATGGAATGTCTTGCGGAAGCTGCAGGCAAACAGTAGAAAATTTTTTACGGGAGTAGAGGGCGTTACCTCAGTGCAAGTTAGCATGAGTCCGCCAGAAGCTATTATTGAAAAAGCCGATTCTTTAACTATCAAACAACTTATTTCCGTTTTATAAAAGGCTGGTAATTACAGCTTGGGTGATGGTGAAGCAACAACTCCAAGCAAAACAAAGGCGGATGTGTTGTGGATAACCTAAACAATTATGTGAAAATAAATTATAGCGAACATCCTTTGGCACTAGCGGGGGTAAATTAAGGCAATGTGGTTTTAGAAACAGATTTTAGGAGAACTTTTCATGTTCCTTACAACATTCAAAATTCACTTATAAAAATCGTGTTATACCTGCCATAGCAGCATCTCCAACGATCCCTTGTACAATAAAATTCAGCCTGTAAGCTGGCTGTTAGAAAATCCTATAAAAGAAGAAAGAAAAGAATTGAATTTTAGTAAATTTAGTACAAATTCAAAATGTAGGCAAAAAAGCAATTTACAGTCCATCATTTATCAAATTAAAGATGATGAAATGCCACTTTATTCCTATATTCTAATTCATTAGGATGTTAAACTTTCAGAATAAAAAAAGAAAGAATTAATAGCTTTGCTAAGCAAACAAAAAGATAGTTTTCAAAAGTGAATTTAACATTTTCTGTTAATTTACAGGGATTTGTCCAAACTGGTAATTTTTCTGTTACTTAAAAATAAGTAAAAATAAATTTAAAGGATAACTGAGTTTATGAAAAATATCTTAGGTATATCATTTCTTAAAATGACCATTTTCCAAAAGTTATTAATTGGTATAATTGCAATGTTAATTTTAAATTTAATTATTGCTTATGTTGGAATTGCTAGTGTTAATAAACTTGAGAAAACCTCTGAAATAATATTAAAAGAATCTAATAAATATAACAATCTTCAGAATTTGAAATTAACTTTCACGGAACTTTTAATGCCAGCAAACGATTATCTTATCCATGGTAATAGATTGGAAATTGAAAATTTTGAAAAATTGGATTCCATAACTAGAAAGCAATTAGAAGCGTCTAAAGCTTCTGAAAATGACCATTTTAACGAACATTTTTTAGAAGAAATAGAAAATATTTTTTATGAAGTTGAAGCCTTGAGCAAAAAAATATTTGAGTTAAAAGATCCTATAGGTAATACCGAAGGGGCTCTTATGATGGAGGTTATGGATAACAATATTCTTACTATAGGAAAAAAAATAGACATACTATCATCATCATCATCATCTTTGATGAGTAAATATATAAATTCGAATCAAGAAACAAACTTAAGGGCTTCTAGAATCATTATAATAGTAATGTTTATTATAATGATTTCTTTAGTTGTAGGCGGATTTTATTATGTTAAGAAAATTACAAAACCTATAGAAAATTTGGCATTAACTGCGAAAAAAATCACTCTAGGAAATTTGGAATCAAAAAAGCCAAGTTCATATGATGAAATTGAAAATTTTTCTAATTTATTTAATAGTATGATTAGTGTTCTGTCAAAAACAACAGTATCAAAAGATTATCTTAACAGTATCATCCACCAGATAAACGAAACTTTAATCATTACAGATATTGATGGAAAAATTTTGATAGTTAATAAGGCCACTTTAGACCTGCTAGAATATAAAGAAAATGAACTTATTGGAAAATCTATTGAAAAGGTACTACTTGGTGAAAATAAAAAAGTTCAGACAACGCTAGAAGAAGAAACCGCTCAAAATATTTATAATACGTATTATTCCAAGTCTAATTTGGTTATTCCGGTATCTTTTTCTAAATCTTTTATTTATGATGATAAAAATAATAAAACCGGGATTTTATATTTAGCTTTTCATCAAACAGAAACTTTTGGTAAAAAGCAAAAATCAGCTGAAGGAGCTTCTTCGTATAAAATAACTATTAAAATGAAGGGCGAAATTCCTTTAACAAATAGGGAATTAGAAATAATTAAATTAATAACCGCAGATTTTAGTAGCCAAGAGATTGCTGATAAGCTTTTCATTAGTATAAGAACAGTTGAAACTCATAGGAAAAACATTATGGAAAAACTTCATACTAAAAGTGTTATAGCATTAGTGCATTATGCAATTCAAAACAGATTAGTACAATATAACTAATGATTTATATCCCCCTCTTTAAAATTTAACACCTCTACAATAAAGATTGTTAATCTTACAATAAGAAATAACAATGATATATCAGGGTTTCTTGGTATAGTTAAACAGTACCTGTATCTAAGGGTTTCTTGGTATAATTTTATGATAAACATTATCTAATTTTGTTAAGAATTTAGTTTGAATAGTCAATATTAAATTTTAACAAAAACCTTTAAAAACAAGTTTATGAAAGTCACATTCACAATTCTTTTACTATTTTCAGCAGCATTTAGTATAAGTGCGCAATCCACTTGGAAAGCCCCAAGCGCTGCGAAAACTATTAAAAGCCCTTTGCCTGTAAGCTCTGGAGATTATAAAGAAGCAAAGAAAATATTCACAGAAATGTGTGTGATATGCCATGGGAATAAAGGAAAAGGCGATGGATTGGCCAGTGCTGCATTAACACCTAAACCTGCAAACTTTTCTTTAAGTACTGTTCAATCTCAAACAAATGGTGAATTATTTTGGAAAATAACAAATGGAAATCCACCAATGGCAGCATATAAAGAGGTGTTAACCGAAACACAACGTTGGCAATTGGTTGCATACCTAAGAACCTTTAAAAAATAATTTAAAATTAATCACATGAAAAAAATAATATTATTAGGCTTGTTTAGTCTGTTGTTTTTTAGTTTACAAGCACAACAGAACGATTTTATATCGAGTAATAACCAATTTATGATCCGAGGTTTTGGGGATGTTGGTTTTAATTATTATGATAAAGATGGGGAAGAAAATTCATCTTTTACTGCCGGTAATTTTGCTCCCATATTCTTATTTAAGCAATCAGACAGACTTATGTTTGAAGCTGAATTAGAACTTAATCTAACTGGGGAATCTTTAGATATTGAATTAGAATATGCCGATGTAATTTATGTTTTAAATGATTATATGACAGTAAGAGCCGGTAAATTTTTAGTTCCTTTTGGTACCTTTATAGAACGCCTTCACCCTAGTTGGATAAACAGAATGCCTACAAAACCTTTGGGATTTGGTCATGATGGTATTGCTCCTGGGTCAGGTGTTGGTGCAGAATTAAGAGGTGCTTTTAGAGTTGGTACATCTTCCTTGACCTATTCTGTATACTCTACAAATGGGCCAAGATTAAAAACCCCAGATGGTGAAGAACCTGAAGAAAGCGGAATGCTAATGTTTAGTAATTTAAAAGATAACAATAACAATAGGGCATATGGTACTCGCATAGGATGGTTACCTTTTTCTAATTCATCTATGGAAATTGGTTATTCTTATTATACGGCAAGTAGCGTTGGTAATAAAGGTGGTATGTATGAAGATGTTGGAACTAATTTGTATGCATTTGATTTCTCATATGTAAAACAAATTCCGGGAATTGTTGGTACTGTTGATTTGAAAGGGCAATATACAAAGTCAAAAATTGACAATGCTACATATACTGTTGAGGAAGAACCTGGTGAATTTGAAGATCTGATTTTTAATAATGAAAGTAAGGCTTATTATGGACAAGTTTCATACAGACCTACAATGTCTGGAAGTGATATCCTTAAAAACATTGAATTAGTAGGAAGATACTCAAAATTAGAAACTCCTGAAGACTCAGGTTTTGCAACTGATAAAGAAGATATTTCAGTAGGTTTAAATTATTGGCTCAGTTGGCACTCCGTAATTAAACTGAATTACCAAAATATAACTGGAGAAGGTGGTCATGATGTTGTAGGTAAAATTAATGAAAAAGCATTTTTTATCAACTGGGCAATTGGATTTTAAATAATTAAAAACAAGAAAAATGAAAACATTAAAAATATTTGGTCTAGTTGCGGTTGCATTAGGAATCATAACAGCATTTACAATTCAATCTTGTTCAGCTGAAAAAGTTGCTGCATACAAAAATAAATCAGGTGCCCAACTTTGGGGAGAAACCTGCGTAAGATGTCATAACACACCATCTCCTGCCAGCTTTAATGATACTGATTGGAGTACTATTGAATTACACATGAAGGTTAGAGCAAATTTAACAAAAGAACAATCTGATAAAATTTTTGAGTTTATAAGATCTGTAAACACAACTAAAACCGTTACTGATCCAATAGTAGAAAAGAAAACTGAAGTAAAAACCACTACTCCTGTTGAAACAAAAAGCGAAACAAAAATTGAGGCTGTAATTGACGCACCTGTTGAAACAAAAACCGTTACTGATCCAATGGTAGAAAAGAAAACTGAAGTAAAAACCAATACTCCTGTTGAAACAAAAAGCGAAACAAAAATTGCGGACGTAATTGACACACCTGTTGAAACAAAAACTAAACCCATAGTTACAGAAACACCAAAAAATGTTTGGATGGCTCCTGCTAGTGCAGACGCTATTGAAAATCCATTTAAAACAGATGCTGCATCCATAAAAAAAGGACAAAAAATATTTGTACAATTATGTGTTGTATGTCATGGAAACAAGGGTAAAGGTGATGGCATTGCAGGCGCTGCTCTTACTCCTAAACCCGCAAATTTTACATTATCCAGTTTTCAGTCCCATACTGATGGTGCCATTTTTTGGAAAATAACAAATGGAAATCCGCCTATGGCATCCTATAAGGACATTTTAAGCGAGGAGGAAAGGTGGTCTTTGGTTAATTATTTAAGAACATTATAAAAATAACAATTTAAACAAAATGAAAAATAATCACTGATTAAGAGTGGTTATTGGCTGTATTAATAATTGATAAAATTTAAATCATGAAAAATTCATTTAAGCTTAAAATATTGAAAACAAGCAAAACACTTACAACTGAAGAGCAAAATGCCTTTCGTTTGAAACTTGAGCCTCTGTTAAAACTTGATGGGATAATGAGTCTTTGCCTTGAAGAGGAGGAACTATACGTTGAATTCAATCCAACATTTTTTAATTTGGATTCATTTAAACTTATTTTAACAGATCTTGGATTTCCATTGGAACACAAAATCAAATTAGTTTCCTTGTAATATTACCATACAAACTGATAAACCCTCGGAAATTGCCATAATTATTAAAATAAGTTACGCTAATAATAAAATAATATGTCAAAATATAATTTTAACATTACATCTTAAAACATGAGTATTTATTTTTGTGCACTATGTTGTTGTAAAGACTTAGGAAATAATAATTACTGAGGTTAGTATTGAATTTTAAGCCATTTTGAATGCTGTTAAAGAACAAGGAATGAAGTGGTATATAATTAAGAAAATATTAACGACCTATATTTAAAGCTCTCATTTTATGAGAGCTTTTTTTTTATTTAAGGCATAAAACCAGCTTAAAATAGAAGTAATGAAATGGAAATAATAATCTAAAAAATAGTATGTTTTATTACTTTAAAAAAGGGAGGTGTATGTAACTAATGTTACACAAAAACATTATTCTAAGGAGTAAATTTATATGATAATTTCTCATCTATATTCTATGAGGATTTAGTCGAAATGAAAAAAATTATTTCTGACATAGCGGCCTTCTTCTTAGCAGCATTGGTACTGTTTTCATCTGTTTCATTTACAGTTGAAAGACACTTATGCGGAGGTCATGTTTTTTCGGCATCCGTTTTTGGAAAAGCTGAGAAATGCGTTATGGAAGATGACTATTGCGTAGCATTAAACAATAACCATTCATTATCAAAAAAATCATGTTGCAAAGAGGAAATTCAACTAAAAAATGGATCTGTATTTAAAAGTGAATCAAACTTAAAATTTCACAATAAACAACAGCAAAACTTAGTCGTTTTTAATTTAATAAATTATTCTGTGTTTTTCCCCAACAAGTGTCAGCAGAATAATTCAATTTAATAATTACTTTCCGCCACCAATTACTCAAGATTTTAATATTTTATTTAGGGTTTTTCGTATTTGATTTGTTTTCTATTAAATAGTGGTGCTATTCAAGGAAAATACCAACTCTAAACTTTTTTGGTTTGGATTAAAAATCACTTTATAAAAAACTTATTAAATCTATATGGAAACTAAAAATCATTTTAAATTAATAAAAATAGTGGTTGTTATAAATGTATTATTTTTATTTTCATCGTGTATGATGTTATCACCTAACCAACTTTCAGGTAGGAATCATTCAAATGCTAATACAATAAATAATTCAGAAAGTAATTTTGATGTTGTGTGTGGCAACACAGTAAGTTTGCAACAACCATTTTATTCAACACAGTATAACAATATAACTTATTATTTTGATACTGAAGAATGCTTAAATAAATTTCAACAATCACCAGACTCTTATTTAAGTAAAACTTCAAATAATCAGAAAAATAACTCATTACTATATTGGGGTTTAGGAGCCGCAACAATGGGAGTAATGATGTTTTTAATGATAAACTAAATATAAATTATAAACAATAAAAAGAACAAATAAAATGAAAACATTGAAATATTTTTTTGTTGCACTATTAATAATAGTTGCAGCAAGTTGCGAAGATGATACTACAAATGGACCTGTTGGGACACTTTCATTAAAACTTACAGATGCACCTATGCATTATGACCAATTTACGTCTGCAAGTGTAACTATTGATAAAGTTGAAATTGGAAATAGCCAAAACGCAAATTCCTTTATGACATTAACAACTACCCCAATGTCATATAATTTATTGGAATTGGTTAACGGTATGACTTCAACTATTGCAAATGCCGAAATTCCAACAGGAGATTATGACCTTATGCGTTTATATATTTCTTCAACTGAGATGAAAATGTTAAATAGTGATTCCTTCACTTATAATATGAACCAAGATGGCTATTCAGGCAGTGGAATGATGCAAAATGGAATGATGTTAAACAATCAAAATAGAAGTATCGACATTCAATTAAACCATCCTTTAACAATTTCAGATGGAAGTAGGAGTGAATTTCTTTTGGATATAGATGTTGACCAATCGTTTATGCTTGAAGGCGTTAATTATGACAATAATATGATGATGAACATGTCAGGTTTCACCTTTACACCAACAATGCGTTTTGTAGATATGGCAACTTCCGGAACCATAAGCGGTACAGTCCAGGATACTCATGGAAATTTACCAAATGCTACTGTTTCCTTAATGCAAAATGACAAACTTTATACCAGTACTCATTCAAATGCTAACGGAAATTATGCTTTAATAGGTATTCCTGAAGGCGCATACACCATTAAAACTGAGTTAGATGGTTACATCATGAACCCTATTGGAAACGAACAAAATATGGAAGAAATGAATATGATGTCAGGAGCTACCTTAAGTGTAGATTTTAATATGATGGCTAACTAATCCGTTTTTTAAATAACAATTAGATAGATGAAATAAAAATGCAGGGTGTTGATACCCTGCATTTTTAATATAATTGGGTGATAAACAATGAATTATCTAATTAGGTTGAAGCGACCTTTATATTCTTTTTAACTCCGCTAAAATCTTCTATTTTAGCCACATATACCAATAATAGGTTGAAAGTGCTTTGTTATTTTTATTTTCCTTTTTAGGTTTAACTACTGTATTCGTGGGATTTCATTTTGTGGTATACTTCTTCTCCATCTGTTTTTGGTGGTTTGATAGGCTATAACACAGTGTGGCAAGCAGCACATAAAACAACCTGGATAGAAACCAATAAGGATTTGAAGATAGATGGTAAAGTTTTACTTGCCGGGAAATATGGGTTTTTTGTAGTGCCAGGAAAAGAGTTTTGGAAAGCGATGTTCAATTCTAACTGGGATCAGCGTGGTAAGGATGATTATAATGAAGCAGAAGACTTACTGGTTATTAATGTTAAACTTAATAAATTAGAGAAAATTCAAGAATCACTTATCTATCAAGTAAGGAATAAAGATAATAATCAGGGCGTAATCTCATTGACCTGGGAGAATTCTCAGATTGAGATTCCATTCGAAGTTTTGGAAAAATAAACCTGTTTAAAAGTGGCTTTTAATAAAACAAGTAGCACTGATGACCAAAGAATACTACATAAAAAATATAGTTTGTGACCGCTGTATCAAGGTTGTAAGAACGAATTAAAATAGATATCGAAAATGAAATTTCTGATAAGCAGAAATTCAATAAGGTTTTAGCTGAAAATGGATTCACTCATTAACAGTCCCGAAGTATTTTTTCGGGAGCTGTAAAAATTGAACTTATTGAGCAATTAAAAAAAGCTGTCTCTTAAAACCGAAGGAATCTTATCCAACTTTCTTTCAGCTCACATAAATACAGATTAATCAAAAATCAGCAAGTTATTTTCGATAGCCGAAAAGATCACTATCGAGAAGTATTTTATAAAGCTGAAGATCAGTAAAGTACAGGAATTAATTCAGTCTCAAGAATATAAGTTTACAGAGATAAGTCAGCTTTTAGATTATAATAACATGAATTATTTGTCCCCGCAATTTATAAGTGAAATGGGGGTGTATTTCATAGAGTATAAAGTTCTAAATGAGAATTTTAGGAATTCTTTAGGCCGAATTATATAAAAGTTTGTCGAAATGTTAACAACATAAGTATCAGTTATACTCTAATTTAGCACTAAAACCAAAAACTAATCAAAATGAATTCAAAAGGGAAAAGTCATAACGAAATGAACGGAAACAATTACGTTAAGTTTTTCTTAATGCTTGGCTTGTCCTTCGTTGCCATGTATGTCACTATGTATTTAAATACATATCAAATTGATCATGTATATTTTAGTCTGACTCGATTCTATATGAGTTGCTTAGGAATTGCGGCCATGGCGGTTATTATGCTTTCCCTTATGCTAAATATGTATAAGGATAAGAAGAAGAACATTGCGATCTATGTGGGAAGTTTGGTGTTGTTTTTAGGTGCATTAGGATTGGTAAGGGCTCAAAGCCCAATAATTGGAGATGTGCTGTGGATGAAAGCGATGATCCCTCACCATTCTATTGCAATTTTAACGAGTGAACGCGCCAATATAGAAGATCCTGAGGTGAAGAAATTAGCTGAAGATATTATAAAAGCTCAAAAAAAGGAAATAATAGAGATGAAAAGAATGATCGAGAGATTGGAGAATGAAGATAAAAATTAAAGCAAATTTAGATATTCTTAAAATTTGCTTAATAAAAAAACCATGAAAAATAGAAAATGCATATTTATAATATTATTGCTGCTTATTGGAACTTTGGGTTTTTCTCAAAACCCTGAAGACAGAGAAGTTAATCCAGATAATTTGCCTGAACATGAATATACCTTAATTCTTAAAGAGGAAATAGTAAATAAGGCGGGAAAACAAGTGATGGGAATGACTGTAAATGGAAGCATTCCAGGCCCCGTTCTCGAATTCACAGAAGGTGAATATGCAGTAATCTATGTTAAAAATGAAATGAGCGTTGAAACCTCTGTTCACTGGCATGGAATTATTTTACCCAATTTTTTCGACGGAGTTCCTTATTTAACAACTCCGCCTATAGAACCTGGACATACTTTTAAATATGAATTTCCAATAACTCAATCTGGAACCTATTGGTACCATTCCCATACTATGCTACAGGAGCAAAGTGGTGTTTTTGGATCTATAGTGATTCAACCTAAGGAGCAAATATTGGAATACGATAAAGAACTGGTGTTGATGTTGTCTGATTGGACCAATGAAAAACCAATGAATGTGCTACGGAATTTAAAGCGTGGCAATGAGTGGTACCAAATGAAAAAGGGCACATCAACGCCCTTAAACCAAGTAATTGCAAGAGGAGCCTTTGGCGCACAACTCGATTTTTGGCGCCAACGTATGGAGGGTGCAGACATTGCGGATATTTATTACCCTGCATTTTTAGTGAATGGAAAAGAAATGGCGGAATATCCTGAATTTCAACCGGGCGAAAAGGTAAGGTTGCGTATCATAAATGGTTCGGCCTCATCACAATTTTGGATGACCTTTGGTGGGGATACGCCGACATTGGTTTCTGCAGATGGGCTGGATGTTGTGCCGGTTAAGAAGAACAAAACTTTTATTGGAGTTGCAGAAACTTACGATTTTATACTTGAGATTCCACAAGACGGAAAGATTGAATTTAGAATTACCGCACAAGATGGATCTGGAATGGCATCGGCCTTTTTAGGATCGGGGAAAGTTTTAGAAGCGCCAGATGTTCCAAAGCCAGATAAAATAGACATGATGCAAAAAATGGCAAAGATGAAGATGAAAATGGGAGCGCCTGCTTTAAAATTTCAGCCTAAAAAAGATGAAAGATATGAGATGAAAGAGAAGTATGGAATGCAAATGGATGGAATGCAAATGGATCAATCTAAAATGAAAATGAAGAAGGATACTATGAAGATGGATCATTCCAAGATGGATCATTCTAAAATGGATATGAAGAAAGATACTATGATGATGGATCATTCTAAGATGGATCACACAAGAATGGAGATGAAAGATACCACGATGATGGACCATTCTAAGATGGACCCGCCTGCCGGACGGGCAAGAATGAAGAAAGATACCATGATGATGGACCATTCTAAGATGGATCACTCAAAAATGGAGATGCAGAAAGATACCATGATGATGTCAAAAGTGGAGCATTCTAAGATGGAGATGAAGAAGGATACTATGCTAATGGATCATTCAAAAATGAATATGGAAAAAACTTCAAAAATGGATATGAGTGGTGATATGAAGATGGGTGGTTTGCAAGGAATGGACATGCCTGCCGACGAGGCAGGTATGTTCTCTGAATATAATTACGATTACCTAAAATCTCCTGAAAAAACTACTTATGACAAGGATATTCCAGTAAATGAGATCTTATTGAATCTTACCGGAAATATGAACAGATATATTTGGAGTATGAACGGAGTACCGCTTTCAGAAACAGATAAGATAAAAATCAAGGGAGGACAGGTTACCAGAATAACTTTAAATAACCTTACTATGATGCATCACCCTATGCACTTGCATGGACACTTTTTTAGGGTGATCAATGAAAATGGTGAATATTCACCCTTAAAACACACCGTAAATGTGCCTCCAATGAAGGAGATCACTATAGAATTCTATGGGGCTGAATATGGGGATTGGTTTTTCCACTGTCATATACTTTATCATATGATGGGAGGAATGGCTAGGGTATTTAGCTACGATACTCCTAGAGATGAACGTTTGAAAGAATTTCCAGTGTCAAAATTGGTGAAAGAGACAGATATGTGGTATTCATGGGGAATGCTAGACGCAGCTTCACATATGTCGGAATTGAATTTAGTGACTTCCAATATTCGTAATCAATTCAATGTTACAGCAGAATATGGTTGGAATAAGAATTTAGAAGCTGAATTTAGTTATGAGCGTTACTTATTTGATTATCTACGTGTTTTTGGGGGAGTTAATGTGGAGAACGAAATGGAGGACAGTCTAGATGAGCTCAACACCACGGCCATTGCAGGAATTCGATATTTGACTCCTTACTTGTTTAATCTGGATGTGCGTATAGATAGCGAATTACGCCCTCAAATTAGTTTAAGTAGAGAGATTATGATTTTCCCAAGAACGGCTATTTTTGGAGTGTATGAATATCAGGCAGATTTTGGATGGGTAAATGATTTACCTGCCGGCGATAATTTTGAAGAAGAAATCACTTGGAGTGCTGGTATGGAATATTTCTTGTCTAAAAACTTCTCTTTAATGGGTAGTTACGACAATAGATTTGGTGCCGGTGGTGGACTTTCAATAAGATTTTAATAACAATTCAAAATAAAATAAATTAAAACAAAAAATTTAAAATCAATTTTAGAGCAATGCGCTTAGCAGTATTATTGTTAACAGTTACAAGGAGGTAGAAAGCATACTGTGAACATCTTGTTATGATTGCCATAGCAACAACACCTAAAATCCCTGATATAATAAAATTCAACCTGTAAGTTGGTATTTAGAAGATGTAAACACGGAAAAGAAGAGTTAGATTTTAGTGAGTTTGGAGATTATTCTGATGATCTAAGAAAAGTAAATTAAAATCTTTTTAGATACGTGCTTGATTTGTGAAGTGAAATGGCTTAAAAAATGTATAATTAATAACTAAATTTTAAAATTATGAAAAATGTATTTCGAGTATCAATTGTCGCACTACTAAGTTTACTAACAATTAGTTGTGGAACTACACAAACCGCATCTGAAGCTTTGGTAGAAAATGAATTTAGAAATGATGTTTACAAGGAGATAGTGAACGATCAAACAAAATTTATGGAATTTATGAATGTTGCTCATACCAGCAAGGAGGCAGATTCTTGGCTAATGAAAGACCATATGAAAATGATGGAAAGTGGTAAAATGATGGAGGTTATGAAAGCGAATCCGGAGATGCAAGAAAAAATGAAGAAAATGATGCAGGAGAAAATGGAAAACGATCCAGAAATGCAAAAGAAGATGATGGATAAAATGAAGGCTAAAATGATGGAAGATCCGGCCATGAAAGAAGCTATGATGCAAAATATGCATGCTAAAATGAAGGAGAATCCGGAGATGGCTGATGAGATGATGGATAAAATGATGCATTTCCTTCATGAGAACCCAGAATTAATGGATAAAATGAAAGCTAAAATGAAAGTACATCAGGCTGAAATGGAAAAACAACAAAAAGACAATATGAAGAAAAAACAGTAATTGAGATCCAATTAATTAAAGAGCCATTTTTGTTGTTAGTTACCTTCTGCTGTTATAATGATTAGTTACTATCAACAATAGAAAGGATGAAGTATTCCGGGATATAATTTCCGGAATACTTTTTTTTTATAACAAATTAACTTTCTTCTGAAGGTTTAGGCTTGTCAGATATTGCTTACTTTATATTTAATACCTATTTAAACCCTAAATCAAAAAATAAATAACCTTTTAACGGTAAATAGACATACTGTTCATAAACTTAGAAAAACTCACAGATATTTAAGCTTATCTATTGGAATACAATTTTTAATCACAATCTAATTACAAAGTTCGGGTGGATGCGTATGCCTTACAAGTCAGGATGAGCCCCTATTATAAAATAAGAAAAAATATAGTGAACAGGATTTTAGTTAAAATTGAATCAAAGTGTTGTGAAATATTAACAAAAGTTTACATTTGATTTCAATGAATAAATTTACTCACAAAGCAGGATCTTTTGCAATGGCACTTTTAGTGATGGTTTCTACTATGTCTTTTTCTGTAGATAAACATTTCTGTGGGAGTGAATTGGTAGATTTTGGCATCTTTTCTAAAGCAATGACCTGCACCTCTGAAATTAAGATTTGTGGAGTGGAAATGGATCATAAAATGGATCACGAAATGGTCGCTGACGAAAAGGACTCCTGCTGTACCAATCAAAAAATGGCATTAAATGGACAAGATGAATTAAATATATCTTTTCACTTTCTTGATTTTGACCAACAACTTTTTTTTACCACATCCACATATTCTTTTATTTACAAATATGAAAGTTCTTCTTTAACTGAAATTCCTTTTAGATATTATACACCTCCTTTACTGGTCGCCGATATACAGGTTCTGGACCAGGTTTTCCTTATATGATTTTCTAGTGACTTCCCCATTATCAGATTAATTTATTGAGCTTATACAGCCTATTCTTGATTTGGTTTTACCTATGGGATTTCCATTAAAACGCTGAAGTAACTTTCTGTTTCTTTGAGCGCTAGCTAACTCAAATTTATTACCATAAATAAACCAAACACACTTATGAAATATCCCTATAAAGGAATTCTAATGTTTCTCATGGCATTAGTTGTGCAGTTAACCTTTGCACAAGAAAAAACCCTAACCGGAACGGTTACAGATGAGAACGGAATATCCATTCCAGGAGTAAATGTTATTATTAAAGATAGCTCCGCAGGCACACAAACTGATTTTGATGGTAAATACACCTTAAAAGCAAATGTGGGAGATATTATTAACTATAGTTTCATAGGCAGGAAGCCTATAAATATAACGGTTGGATCTTTAACCACAATTAACGTTACTATGCAGGAAAGCGCGGAATCTTTAGATGAAGTGATGGTAACTGCATATGGTACATCAACTAAAAGAAGTTTTACAGGATCTGCACAAACAGTCTCTGCAGAAACTGTTACCAGGGGCTCCACAGCAAGTTTTGAGACTGCTCTACAAGGAAACCTGTCTGGAGTAAATATTTCAACCTCGGGACAACCTGGGGGAAAATCAAATGTCCAGATAAGAGGAATAGGGTCTATTAACGGTTCTACCCAACCTTTATATGTTTTGGATGGGGTTCCTATGAATACCGATGCTACTTTAAGAGCTGGAGATGATATGGTAGGAGCTGTTGCTTACAATCCATTAACAACTATTAATTCTGAAGACATTCAAAGTATTACGGTGCTTAAAGATGCAGCGGCGGCTTCTTTATATGGTTCCAGGGCTGCCAATGGGGTGATATTAATTACCACCAAAAAAGGAAAAAATGGGGAAACAGATATCACTTTTGGCGTTCAAACAGGCTGGAGTCAGAATCTAACCGAAGAAAAGTTGATAAATAATCAACAGTTTAAAGATTTATGGAAAGAAGGTCAAATCAACCAATATATTCAAAACGGTGAAAATGGTGAATTCACCAGAGTATATAATGACAATGCTTTATACTCTAATTATCAAAATAAAGCCAATAGTGATTATGAAGGTATTTATGGCCAAACCGACGCTAATTCAGATTGGCTGGATGCTATTTATCAAACAGGCGTCCTTCAAAAGTATAATTTATCTGCCAGAGGCGGAAATGAGAAAATATCCTTTTATATCTCCGGAGATTATTTTGATCAAAAAGGTATAATAATAGAAACTGGCGTTAAACGTTACTCAGGACGAATAAATTTAGAAAATCAGGCAAAAGATTGGTTGAAATTAGGAATGAATCTTTCTGTAGCTAAAACCGAA
Source organism: Flavobacterium sp. (assembly GCA_010365135.1). Taxonomy (GTDB): domain Bacteria; phylum Bacteroidota; class Bacteroidia; order Flavobacteriales; family Flavobacteriaceae; genus Flavobacterium. Next base: position 6,169 of record JAAFGY010000050.1, on the reverse strand, counting down.
AGAAATGCTGCTCTTATTGACGGTTCATATGCAGGTGGATTAAACCCGCTTTATATGGCTCGCGTTCTGCCGCCCGCTGCTCCAATTTATGATCCTGAAGGTTTCGGTGGATATGCCAATTTACCTAATCAAATCGAAAAAAATGCCAACCCAATCGGGGTATTGGATGTGGGAGAATATTTAAATAAAGAGTTTAGAGTAAGAGGAGATGTGTCTGCAGAAATTAAGATCTTGGAACCCCTTACATTTAAAACAACCTTTGGTATAGATCAACAGGCCATAGATGAAACCTTATATGATAATAAAGAATTTGGTGCCGGTGGAGGAATATGGAATGGGGTTTTAAACAGGGTGAAAAGTGAAGTATTACAGTATACTTCCTCTAATATTCTAAATTATAATAAGGAGTTAGGGTCACATAATTTTCATGTATTATTAGGACAAGAAGTTCAGGTTTCTAAAATGAATTCTATAAATGTTTATGGATATGATATTTTAGACAGTGAATTATTATCATCTAGTTCAATAGGGAGCTTGTGGTCACATTCCGGGTATTCTGAGAGTTATTCATTACTTTCTTATTTATCACAGTTTAACTATAATTACGGTCAAAAATATTACCTGTCTGGGAGTTTAAGAAGAGACGGATCCTCAAGATTTGGAAAAAATTCCCGCTGGGGTAATTTTTGGTCAGTTTCCGGAGCATGGGTTGTTTCAAGTGAAGATTTCTTTAATATTGATAAGGTTGATTACCTTAAATTGAGAGGGAGTTATGGAACCAATGGTAATTTACCTCCTCAATATTATGCTTCCCTTGCATTTTTTGAAACAGATGGGAAGGGCTATGGAGGCAATTCCGGTCTTTCATACGGTCAGTTACAAAACAGGGACCTGTCATGGGAATTAAGTAAAAGCACCAATATTGGGTTTGATGCAAATCTATTTGAAAAACTAAACCTGACAGTTGAATATTTCACTAAAAAGACAGAAGATTTATTGTTGAACGTACCGGTTTCTGGTACCACAGGATTTGAAGCTCAGCTCCAAAATTTTGGGGAAATGAAAAATTCAGGCTGGGAGTTTGAACTAGGCTATAATCCCGTTTTTACTTCAGATTTTTCCTGGAACACAAGAGCTAATATCACTTTACTAACCAATGAAATAACCAACCTTAAAAGTGATATTATTCCAACCTACAGTTCAAGATATGGACAAGACCCAACAATTCTTAAAGAAGGTGAAAGCATATATTCCTTCTACCTAAGGGATTATGCAGGTGTAGATAAAACAAACGGAAAAGCACAATATTATGTATTGGAAAACGGACAAAGGACTGGGGAAATAACAACTGATGCAGAAAATGCCGGCTTCGGAATTTTCGGAAATGCCCTACAGGATCTACAGGGAGGTTTGTTCAACCAGTTCTTGTATAAAAAGTTCACTTTAGACTTCTTGTTCACTTTTGGGGTGGGAGGAAAAGTGTATGACAGGACAGCCTTTAAACGCGATGATGACGGATATTCTCCTCAATTCACAAACACGACTGCACAATTAAATCCGTGGAATCCAAATAACACAGATTCTAATGTGCCTATTAGAATTAATGGGAATACAAGCTTTTCTAATGATGTTTCAACAAGACATTTATATGATGGAGATTATCTAAAATTCAAAAACATCAAGTTGAGCTATAATTTGCCAACTTTATGGAATACCATTCACGATGGAACAGTTTATATACAAGGAGATAATTTATTTCTTTTAACAGAATTGGATGGGTATGATCCTGAAGCTGTTTTGAATGGAGTCAATTTCTTCCAGGTACCTACTGCACAAAGTATCATTTTGGGAATGCAATTAAAATTTTAAAATCAAGAAGATGAAAAATATAAAAAGATTTATAGTATTTATAGGGGCACTAAGCGTTCTTGGTTGCAGTGATGATATTCTTACCCAAATTCCAGATCACGTGATCTCTGAAGCTTTAGTTTTGAAATCTGCAGATAAATTACAGAATCTGTTAACAGGATCCTATAATGAGATATCCCGTAACCAATATTTAGGAAGGGTTTTATATAAGAGAGCAGCAGTAAAAGGAACAGATTTTCGCTTTGTAAAAACCACATTTAATCCCAGAGATTATGAACAAATCGAATATAAGTATGAAGAAAGCAGCAATAGTAGCGGTAGTGCAAATGGATTATGGAGACAATCCTTTAAAGTAATTGGTAATCTCAATTTGATTATTGATAATATAGACGCAGCGGAAGGGAATCCGGATCAAAAAGGACAAATAAAAGCAGAAGCCTTAGGCCTGCGCGGAATGACCTATTTTGACCTTGCAAGGACATTTGCATATCCATGGATAAAAGAGGGGGCATCTGCACAGGGTTTGCCTTTAAATTTATCTTCTTCTGAAGTTGTTATAGATAGAAGCAATTTGGGAGAAACCTATAATCAGATTATTCTGGATATGACCACCGCTCTGGATTTAATTGAAGACAACAGCTGGGTGCCGGGTAGCACGACGTATATTACTAAAACGGGCATCAAAGCATTATTGGCAAGGGTTTACCTTTATAAGCAGGATTGGGAAAATGCGCTAAGGTATGCAGAAGAGGTAATAGCTGTTAGGGGAGAATCCTATTTAATGACCACATCATCTTATGCATTTACAGATTATACTTCTGAATCTCTCTTTGAATTAAGTATAACAAGCCAAAATTCCTTGGGGAGTAATGGGCTTGGAGCCCAGTTTGACTTCAAACAAGGTGGCCAAGGAGATGTTATTGCAACCCAGACATTTGTAGATCTTTTAAAAACCTATCAGGATGATCCCAGGGCCAGGTTCCTTGAGATGGATAAAGAAGGTGGTAATAATGCCTTTGTAAAGTATACCAACAGAAGTGAAGGAGGTGGATTAAGTGATCATAACATCCCTGTGATCAGACTTTCTGAAGTTTATCTGATAGCTGCAGAGGCTGCTGCAAATGGGGCCGGTGGAGGTGAAGCTCAGGCACTAACCTATCTAAATACTCTTATAAAGAACCGAACAGAAGATTTCCAAAGAGATAATGCCACAGAAACCGGCGAAGCATTAAATCAACGAATAGCAGAAGAAAGAAGAAGAGAATTGGCACTGGAAGGCCATGGAGTGTATGATTATATACGTAGAGGAGTAAATATAGTGCGTCCTACAGAGGAGCATGTAAATACAGGAGTGGAAATTAGTAACCTGAATATTATGGCTACAGATTTTAGAACCATTTACCCTATTCCTTCAAGTGAAATTGAAGCCTCAGGAATGGAACAAACCCAGGGTTACTAATTTAAAATAAAGAAGTCTTACCGGGTAAGGCTTCTTTATTTTGTTTTTTTTAAAGGCAATTAACAGGATACCTCATTCAAGGCAATCAGCAATATAAGACCTATTTATTTTGTGCGAGGAACAATTGTTCTCGGATACAAAGTATTAAAATAAAATTATTTGGAAAGAAAAAAGGTAGGAGTCAAAAAGATATTTTAGATTCTTTATTTCTACTTATAAAGAAATATTAAATAGAATGAGCCAAACTAAATTAGTAAATACGCTCTTCTTAATTATTAAAATAAATTATGGTAACAAGACAAACAGCATTGAAGATTAGAAAAACCCATCGTTATTTAGGGGTTTTTATTGGAATACAATTTTTAATGTGGACCATTAGTGGATTATATTTTAGCTGGACAGACATCGATGAAATTCATGGGGACCAATTCCGGAAAGAAAACGTGCAGCAGGCCGTTTTTAAAAATTTAAAAAGTCCCAGTGAACTTGGACCTGAATTAGTGATTTCTTCGCTGGAACTAAAAGAAATAGCAAATAATCCTTATTACTGGATCAACCAAACCACCCTGATAGATGCCAGAACCGGAAGTGTAAAAGAAGGATTGACACAAGAGGAGGGTTTGTTGGTTGCTGAAAAATATATGATTGAAGGCCTCGAAATTACGGGGATTGAAAAAATTAATTCCACTGGGAATCATCACGAATATAGAAGTGGATCTTTACCCGCGTATGTTATTTCCTACGACACCCCCGGAAATGTAAAAGCTTATGTCGCTTTAAAAGACGGTTCATTTCAAACATTAAGGCATCGGGATTGGAGATGGTTTGATTTTTTATGGATGACCCACACAATGGATTATGAAGGAAGGGACAATTTTAATAACCTGATATTAAGAGGGTTTTCCTTGTTAGGTTTAATTACTGTGTTCAGCGGGTTTCTTTTGTGGTATACTTCTTCTCCATCTGTTAGAAAAATTTCAAAAAAAATCAAAAAAAAACAATCTCATAAATCGAACATTAAAGCATAAACAAAATAACACTAAATTTGTAGTAACTAAAATCTCAAAAAAATGAAAAATCAAGTTAAGAATCTATTGATGATTGCAGCAATTTCAGGAAGTATGACCGTAGTAGCTTGCAGGGAAACCAAAGAAGATGATTCATCTCAACATATGCAAAATGAAATGAAGGATGGTGAGCATATGGAAGATAATAATATGATGGATGATAACAATATGAATGAGGATCATATGGAAGATGATGGTGAAGAAACAACATCCGACATTAAAAACTAAAACAGTTATTGGCATAGGCTTTTATCTTAAAATTAAAATCGTATTAAATGATAATTCAAATAAAAAATATACTAATTCTGGCGGCAATCACAGGAACGCTAAGTCTTTATTCCTGTAAAGAAAACAAAGAAAAAAATGAGGATCCGGAACCTATGCAAAATGAAACGCACGAAGGAGAAATGGGTTCTCAAATGGAGGATGAAATAGGGATGGATCAAACCACAGCAGAATTTAAAGATCTGGCTGCTGCTGCTGTTTACAATCATTATATCGCGATTAAAACTGCTTTGGTCCAAACTGATGCAGAATTGGCCCAGGATCACGCTAAGAAAATGATAGCTGAACTGGAAAACACCAAGGCCAATGAGGAAATTGCAACTGCCGCCAGAAAAATTGCTACTAGTACCAATGTAAATGAACAACGCGAAGCATTTTCTGAATTCACTAAATCTATGGCTCCAATATTGGAAGGAGCTTTAAAATCAGGAGAAATATACCAGCAATATTGCCCGATGGCGTTTGAGGGAAAAGGCGATTTTTGGTATTCCAACTCAAAAGAGATAAGAAATCCTTATTTTGGTGATAAAATGTTGAAATGCGGTAGGGTAGAAGCCACTATTAACTAAATGAAGTAAATTAACCCTGTCAACCTTTCAAAGGCTGACAGGGTTTCAAATCTTAACTTAACCCTGCCAGGGTTACATCAACAGGGGTATTATCGTTCAGAAAAATTAAATAGTGAAAGACAATATTTTTCATATCAAAAACATGGTCTGCCCGCGGTGCATTACTGCCGTAGGTGAAATATTGACTCACCAGAGAATCCCCTTTCTCACTGTGAAATTAGGAGAAATAGCATTGGGAAGATCACTTTCTTCAGTAGAATTTATAGATCTCCAATTTGAATTAAAAAAAGTGGGGTTTGAAATTATTGCCGAAAAAAATGAACGTCTTGTCACTCAAATAAAATCAATCATAATTGGGGGGATTTATGAAGATAAAGATTTCAGCAATAAAAACCTTTCTGGGATTTTAAGTGATACGCTTCATTATGAATACAGCCATTTAAGTTCAATCTTTTCAAAAGTGGAAGGAAAAAGCATTCAAAATTTTCAGCAGGATATTAAAATTGAACGCATAAAAGAGCTGTTGGAATATGACGAATTGAGTATTTTAGAAATTGCACAGGATATGGGGTACGGCAGCGCCGCTTATCTTTCCACTCAATTTAAAAAGAATACAGGCATTAGTCCGTCACAATACAAACTTCAGCATTTAATAAAGAGAAATACAATTGAGGGTTTTTAGTTTCCTTTTAAAGATTAAAATCTTCCCCTAATCTTTAAAGTTATTGCCATAATTTTAAAAGCCATACTTAATTTTTGTATTTAACTTTGAAATAAATTATTAAAACCAAATTTCACAAAATACGAAGTATTGATTAGCATTTATGGTACTCAGGTTTTACATTAATTCATTAAATTGTAAACCCGGTTTCTCGGGTTTTTTTGAACAAAAGAAGTATGAAAAACACCTATAAAATTAC
>JAAFGY010000049.1 GCA_010365135.1 Flavobacterium sp. | reverse complement strand
TGCAATAGTCACAAATAAAACCCAATATCCAACAGAAACCCCCATTAAAAAGCAAAGAAAGTAAAACACATTAGTTGATATATCGAAAGCATTTAGATAGACAAAAATCATTATAAAATTAAATGCCAAAAACAAGTACATAATTGTTTTGCGACTTTTAAACCATTGACTTAACAAGCCACTGGCAATATCACCCAAAACCAACCCAGAATAGCAAAAGGCAATTGCCTTTCCTGCCTCGATAGTATCGGCTCCTTGAATTCCCAAGGCTTTGGCAAATTCAGGAGAAAAGGTAATTAATATCCCCACCAAAAACCATAGCGGCATTCCAATAAGAATACAATTTATGTATTTGAAAAATCTTTTTTTATTGGTAAATAAAGACAAAAAGTCTCCTTTAGAGTCATTGCTTTCAATTGTTTTTTTAAACATTCCCGACTCCGAAATACCTATTCTTAAAAACAATAATAAAATACCCAAAACTCCACCCGCATAGTAACACAATCGCCAATCTTGAAAAATTTGATAGACTAAATAAGCAGCAACAGCACCAGAAACGCCAACAGAAGCAACAATCATGGTTCCATATCCGCGTTTGTCTTTAGGCAGGGATTCTGCTACTAATGTAATTCCAGCACCTAATTCACCTGCTAAACCTATCCCTGCAATTAATCTCCAAAAAGCATATCCATCAACAGTAGTTACCATCCCGTTTGCAATATTTGCAATGGAGTAAATTAAGATAGAGCCGAATAAAACAGATATTCTACCTTTTTTATCTCCCAATATCCCCCATAAAATACCTCCAAACAGCATCCCAAACATTTGCATACTGATAAGATATTCCCCTTGATTTCTTATGGCATCGCCAGTGATTCCAAGATCTTTTAAACTATCCGTACGAACAATCCCGAAAAGCAATAAATCATAAATATCAACGAAATATCCTAGGGCTGCAACAATAACGGCCGCATTGAGAATTGAAGTTGGCTTTTTGGGTGGTTGTAAAGAAATACTATCCATAGTAATTAATTTATTATTAGTTTATTCAGTTAGTTGTAAAAAAGAAACCCTTGGTTCTATTCAATTAGTGTGCAATCCAGATGTCTTCGATTTCTTCAAGTGATTTTCCGGTTGTTTCCGGCACAAAGAAATAAGTAATCATAAAATAAGGAATACACATTACTGCAAATAGCCAGAAAGTTATTGCTGGACTTAATGATTCTAAAAGAACTGGCGTCAATTGACCTATTAAATACGTTCCAATCCAAAGGGAAAAACCTGCCATTGACATTGCCAAACCACGCACTTTTACAGGATACATTTCTGATATTAATACCCAAATTACCACACAAATAGAAATAGCACAAAAGAAGATATAAGCAATAATTAAATACAACAAGACGGAAGGATCTCCAATATTCATTTTAAAATAAAATCCAATTGCAATAAGCATCAAAAACATACCCGAAACTCCAACATAAACGAGTTTTTTTCTACCAATTTTATCTATCAAATACATTCCTAAAATAGTTGAAAGTACATTGACCACCCCAATAATAATTTGAAAATCAAGCGAACCTTGCGTTGCCATTCCCGCTTCTTTGAAAATTATTGGACCATAATAAAAAATAACATTCACTCCCATAAATTGACCTAAAATAGCCAAGCTCATCCCAATAAATAAAGCCGTCCGATAACCGGGTTGGAATAAAATCCTCCAGTCCGATTTTTGCTTTTTTAACAGCGAATTTTTAGTGATTTCAATTTGAGCTAATGCTTCCTCAAAACCCAATAATTTTGTCAAAGTTTTTTCTGCCGCCGCAAAATTATTTTTAGCGATTTGCCATCTTGGACTTTCAGGAATAAAAAATATAATTAGAAAAAAAAGTAGTGAAGGAACGGCACACAATCCCAACATTCCTCTCCAATATTCCGTTTGAAAAATAGTTGTAATTAATTCAGATTCAAAATGACCTGAATTTGCCCACTTCAATACTTCTGCATTTGCAAAATAAGAAGCAACAATCCCTACTGTAATTGCTAATTGGTATAATGTAACCAAAGTGCCTCTAAATCGAGCTGGAGAAACCTCGGAAATGTATAGTGGAGAAACTATAGAAGCTACCCCTATTCCCATTCCGCCAAGAATACGACACCAAATCAAAGTCTCAAAACTAGTAACAAACATACATCCTAAAGCTGAAATCGTAAATAAAGTAGCAGCCAATAACATCGTCCATTTTCGACCTAAAACATCGGCTATTTTTCCAGCAAATGCCACGCCCACTATTGACCCAACAAGTGCGCAACCCACATACCAACCCACTGAAACCGTATCCAATGCGAACTGTTTTGTTACCTGTTCTATCGTTCCTGAAATTACTGCTACATCATAACCGAAAAGGAAGCCACCAATGGCTCCAATTATGGAAAGGAAAACCACATAACTTATATTTTCTTTTTTATTTATCATTTTTGGTTGTTTAGTTTTGATTAAATTAGGCAAAAAACAGACTATTGAAGTTCATTATTTTATGTCAAAATATTCCTTGTATCTATCGTACAAATGTCCAGCTTGGAGATACGATGATTGCGGACTCATAAAATGGGAGAACTCGAAAGTGATGCCTTTTTGAAAACCTGCTCTTTGGGCGGCTTCCAATTTCAAACGTAGTTTTTCGAATTTGATGGGGAAAAATTTGATGGGCATATCACGATCAAAAGTTTCGGCATTAGTCCAACATTCTAAACCATATTTATCGCCTAACTTTTTGTTTACCGAAAAGAAAGCATCCAATTCGTCATAATCGATATGACCGTCTTGGAAAGCGCAAGCGTCAACAGCACCTTTGATTCCGTCAAAAATTTCTCCCCATTCTTTTTCGTGTTCCTGAACAGAAACAGCATCAGTTTTTGATAGCGTTCCAGAAGCGGCCATCACCGCTTTTTTTCCATCAATCCAAGGAGACATAAAAGTTGGCAAGCCTCCAGAAACATCTTTACATAGCTGCCCCAAAGTGCGGAATGAATCGATTGCCCCTTTGGTTTTTCGGCTAATTTCTCCACTCAAATACCAACCAGCAAAACTCTTGAAATGTCCGTATTTTTTCCAAACTTCCTCAATAACAAACTTATTGGACTCAATTTCATAAGTCATATCACCTGTATCCCAGTATTTTCCCGAGTCGTATAAACCAAAATAAAATTTTAATTTGTGCTTGTCAGCCAAGCGCAAATACATTTCCAACAAATCAACCGATGGTTTATAGCAACCTTGTTTGATTAAATAATCAGAATTGTAAGTGATGAATTTTCTGTAACCCGAACGAATCATAATTACAGTGTCAATTCCAATGGCTTTCATATGGTCAAAATCACGATCCCATTCCTTTTCGCCCCAGTTTTGATGCGGGATATCGTGTGAAATTTCGTCAAGAAATGTACCCGTTATTTTTAATGCATTTCCAGCTGGAACAATAAATTTTGGTTTGGTATCTATAATAGAATTCGTAGCATCAATGATTTTATTGTTGGGACTACTTTCAAAAGAACTCAAAATAGGAAGACTTAAAGCAGATGCTGCACCTACTCCTAGTTTGTTCAAAAAATCTCTTCTTGTTTTCATATTCGGTATTTTTTTTAAATATAATTATTTTCTAAACTTAATTGTCATTCAACTCGCAACACTATTTTGATCCAAAAATATCAATTGATTCATCACTTTCGCCGCTTGAACTCAAAACGAAATAACGCTGCGCAGGGCATTGCATATCAGTAAATCTTTTCGAATGCATTGGCGCTTTTACAACTAGCGAATTTATGGAACGATACAAATAAACTTCAAGCCATTTTGCACCCGTTACTTTAGCCGTGGTAGGTTGAACAGGCTTACCTTCGTTTGAAACTTGGTCAATGGCATTTACTCTTTTGTAATTTGCCATAAATCCCTTTTGATAGCCATCAACTTCAAAAATCTCTTCGTATTTTTTACCAGCTCCTTCCACTATAAATTTTAATTTCTTTTCTTCAATAAGCTCAATACTCATCGAAATAGTTTCGCCAGGATACCAATAATAATCGCTTGTGGCGGGCGCGTTTTTATAAAGGGCAGTTTGTCCTGATTTATAACCCGTTCGGCGCAAAAAGGGACGAAAGGCTTTTCGCTCTTTGCTCACACTTCCGTCAGCTTCCCGAATTACTTCCCAAGTCATCCCGATATCGGTTTCTTGATCGTCTGAAGTTCCGCCTAAATATATGGAAGCATTGTCTAAATAAGTGCCCAACTTATTTGGATTTATACGGGTAAGATCGTACGTCAAAGTAGGTAAAACAACTGTTCCCCCAATCCCTAACCAATAATCCTTGCTGGAAAAGGCTTTTCTATAATAGGCTCCAGCAAAACAACTGGAAGTTACAGGCGGCAATACTTCTCCGGTAAATTTAGTTTTTATTTGTTCCTCTACACTAGCAACAGGCTTTGGTTGTGCTTGAGATGAAGTCTCCGAACAACTACTAAAAAAAACCAAGAAAACGATTCCAAAAACACAATTCGATTTTGTTTTATTCTTCATTACCAATTTTATAAATTAATGTACTATTATTTCGTCTACAAATAAAAATGTAGGTTTTCCAGCAGCATAATGCCATTGCGGAATTTTTTCGAAAATAGGAGCCGTTATTTTAACATATCTTGCTTTTTGACTTTCAAAAGTTGCTTTTAAATTTAAAATCTTGGCGTTGTCTCCTTGCGTTGCTGTCTCAATGTCTTTGCTATAAACCGAAGTGAAATTTACTCCATCATTGGACAAAAAAACATTGAATTGTTTTGGTCCAAAAATCCAATCATTTGGAGAAACAAAAGTATTTATAGCCCCCTCTGTCACCTCTTGTATTGATTTTAAATCGACTATGGCTTCAAAATTTTCATTGTACAACCCAATCCAATCGCCTGTGCTGAAAACAGTAGTCCCAATCTTCCCGTCAACCAAAGCTTGGGCTCCTTTGAATCGGTATCGATCTACCGGTTGATTTTTCAAAACTACAGGTTTAAGTGTGGCTTTATTGAATTCAAAAGATTGTTTATACACTTTGCTTTTATAATTCTTTCCAATAACCGCTGCTTTTACCGTTACTGATTTCTGAATACCGATTTCATCTTTATATTTTTTGCTATTTCTATTGGGTTCCGATTCGTCTAATGTATAATAAATAGATTCTTTGCTGGACGTTTTCAAATCTAAAAGCATCCTAGAATTTTCCGTGTCTATTTGTATTTGAGGAGAAACTTCCAAAACATTTTTGGCGTAAGTAAAGTTCAATTTATCGTAAACAGGTAAAAAATTAGCCAAGCGAGATAAAAAATTGGCATAATTTCTCTTTTCGGGTACTGTCCACAACACTTCACTCAAAGCGGCCAAACGAGGCAGAATCATATATTCCACTTGTTCAGAAGTCGGCATATATTCTCTCCAAACATTGGCTTGTGCACCAATAATGTGTTTTCGCTCCTCACTTTTCAATATCTCTGGAATGGGTTCGAATGAATACACTCTTTCCACACTAGTATAACCGCCAATTGCCAAAGGTTCCAAATTAACATCATTACCTTGATAATGATCAAAATAACAATAAGAACCTGGCGTCATAATCGCATCGTGTCCTTGTTGAGCCGCTTCAATACCTCCTTGAAAACTACGCCAGGACATAATGGTTGCGTTTGGAGCAATTCCGCCTTCAAGGATTTCGTCCCATCCAATAACTTTTTTTAATTTCGAGTTCAAGAATTTTTCAACTCTACCAATGCAATAACTTTGAAGTTTTTCCTCGGCGGTGTGTTTTCCATCGTCTTTCAAACCCAGTTCTGCAATTTTGATTTGACATTTAGTACATTTTTTCCAAGTGTTTTTCGGACATTCATCACCACCAATGTGAAAATATTGAGACGGAAATAATGGAATTAATTCCTCAAAAACACCTTCGATAAATTCAAAAGTTTTTTCGTTTCCTACACAAAGCACATCTTCGGACACGCCCCATTTTTTTCTTACTTCATACTCTTTTCCTGTGCATCCCAATTCTGGATAAGAAGCCAAAGCAGCCATCATATGACCAGGTAAATCAATTTCTGGAATTATATTTACATATCGTTTCTGGGCGTAGTCAACAATTTCTTTTATTTGATTTTGAGTGTAAAACCCTTCGTGCGGTTTTCCATCGTATTCATCCTTGCTTTTTCCAATAATGGTTTCCGCTCTTTTGGAACCAATTTCAGTTAGTTTTGGATATTTTTTTATCTCAATTCGCCAACCTTGATCGTCGGTCAAATGCCAATGAAAAGTATTGATGTTGTGCAAAGCCAAAATATCGATGAATTTCTTGACAAAATCAACAGGGGCAAAATGTCTTGCCACATCCAGCATCATTCCCCTGTACCCAAATCTTGGAAAATCAACCACCTCAACATTGGGAAGTTTAATTTGAGATTTAACGCCATCCATCATCAGGATTTTTCGAAGCATTTGAACACCGTAAAAAGTTCCTGCACTTGAAGCTCCATTAATTACAATCTTATTTTGAGTAACGTTTAACTTGTAGGCTTCTTTGTTTTCGTTTGTGAAATTGCTTTGCAAATCGATGCTATTTTTAGCAATTGGCGAGTTCGTGACCTGCACTTTTATTCCAGTAGAAATTTGAATGTATTCCGAAAGAAAGGCTGCAATTTGTTTTAAATTTTCATCATTCTGAGGAAAATAAATCTTTGTCGTGGACAAAAGAACAAATGGTTTTCCCGTTCCAATCACAATACTTTGCGGCTGAGGAATGATGCTGTACACTTCTGATTTTGTGCTTTGTGCCGAAACAGAACAAAACAAAAAAATCACGAAAAAGCAAATTATATATTTTTTCATTTTTGCAGTTTATTGTTTTTTATCGGTCATTTTGAAAACCATTTCTCCACCATTCACAATCTCACTATGTTTGAAAAATGGCGTTTTCAGCACTTTTCCATTCCAACTTACAGAAGCTACATATTTGTTTTTCGAATTGTTGTCTATTGTTTTTATGATTAACTTTTTGCCGTTTTCAAGAGCTATGGTAGCCTTATCAAACAATGGTCTTGAAATCGTATAAGTTGGGTCGCCAGGTGCCACTTGATAAAATCCTAAAGCATTAAAAATATACCAAGACGACATTTGACCACAATCTTCGTTCCCGCCTAAACCATCAGGGGCATTTCGATATTGCTCTTTCATAATTCTATCGGCCAATTCTTGTGTTTTGTTTGCTTTATTGATGTAATTATACAAATAAATGATGTGGTGGCTCGGCTCATTTCCGTGGGCATATTGACCTATTAATCCCGAAATATCAGCTGATGCTTCTTCGCCTTCGACAACTGCTTTGGTATTAAATAAAGCGTCCAGATTTTTCTCAAAAGCTGTTTTCCCTCCCATCAAATCTATTAAACCCGGAACATCCTGCGGCACAAACCACGTCCATTGCCAAGCATTTCCCTCGCAATAAGGACTATTCATATGATTGGAATATGAGGGATTAAAAGGTCCAATAAATTTTCCGTTGCTATCCAAGGCTCGCATAAAACCGGTTTCTTTGTCGAAATATTTTTTGTAACGATATCCTCTTTCGGACAACCAATTATAATCATCGGTTTTCCCCATATCTTTTGCAACTTGTGCTAATGCCCAATCACAATAAGCGTATTCCAAACCTCTAGAAGTGGCAAAAATTATGTCTTTGTCTGCGGGAATGAAACCCATTTCTTCATTGTACTTTTTACCTTTGGTCATTAACCATTCCCAAATGGCAGGATGGTTTACCTTGATTCCAGTAGTGTCATAAGGAATAGAACGCTTCATCGCTTGGTAAGCCAATTCCGTATCATAGCCTCGAATGTTTTTGGAATAAGCATCGGCAATAACTGAAGTAGCGTGCGCTCCAATCATTGTGCCTGTATAATTGGCGGCAAGATCCCACATTGGCAACAAGCCTCCTTGTTGGTATTTGAGTAACATCGAATTGATAAATTCATTGGTTTTGGAGGGTTGAATTAAATCAACTAATGGCATTTGCGCCCGAAAAGTATCCCAAAGTGAAAAGACTGTGTAATACGTTCCTTTATCTAAAGTATGGATTTTTAAATCCTGACCGCGGTATCTTTTATCGACATCAGAATAGGTAGATGGATGGATGAAAGCGTGGTACATTCCTGTATAAAATATAGTCTGTTGGTCAGTAGTTCCGCCTTCGACTTTTATTTTTTCCAGTTGTTGTTCCCAAGAATCATTGGCTAAACTTTTTGTTTTTTCAAAATCCCAATCCTTGATTTCGGAATCCAAATTGTTTAAAGCTCCTTTTTCATCTACTGGGGAAATCCCCACTTTCACTTTCACTTCTTTTGGATTTTCAAAACTCAAAACGGCTTTTACATTCTCATCATTTAACGAATTTCCGCTAACTTCTTTGTTTTGTTTGTACAATTTAACAGTGAAAGGTTTGTCAAATTTGGCATAAAAATAAACGTAATCTCTTTTTGACCAGCCTTCGGTTAGGCGCATTCCACGAATTTCGGTATTGCTTATAATTTCGATACTGGATTCAAGCACTTTTTGATTGTGTAAATTATGATGCAAATCGATAATTATTCCGGACTCGCCTGCAGGAAATTGGTATTTATGAAATCCGGCACGAGTGGTTGCGGTAAGTTCGGTTTGGATTCCGTTATCGAAAGCCACTTTGTAATAACCGGGACTTGCCATCTCATTTTTATGGGAAAATGTTAAAGGATAATACCTTTGCAAGGTGTCATTTTGAATTTTTAATTTTCCAACAAAAGGAGTAAATAGAACATCTGCAAAATCAGTCATTCCTGTTCCACTCAAATGACGATGTGAAAATCCTAAAATACTTTTATCATCTGTATAATACCCACCGCAAGCATCCCACCCTTGGGTTCGGGTGTCAGGACTTAATTGAACCATTCCAAAAGGAACAACAGCTCCTGGAAAAGTGTGTCCGTGTCCTCCAGTTCCAATAAACGGATTTACTAATTGAGTAAGTTTAACTTCACTCTCATTTGATTCTTTTTTACAAGAAATAAATAAAAAAGCAAGAAGTAATAAAGGGATGATGTTCTTCATAATATTAGGTATTATAATTTATCGAGTTTTTTTGTCAATCCTTCCCAATCGGACTCTTGGAGTTCCAATACATAAGCGAAGCCTTTTTCGCTTGGTGTTTTCAGCCAAGTATTGACTAATTTTTGTTGACTACTTTCCAATAAGTTTCCGTCCTTGCCCCAAGTTTCATTGCTGCACAAACAGCCCATTGATGGGGTTTGGGGATAGAATTCTTTGCCAAAATATAAATTTTGATCAATAGTTGTACCGTGAAAATGAATTTCGGATCTTCCTGCTTTTCCTGCCCAAAAAGTTTGTTGTAAAAGGCTGTTATTTCGTAACTCTTTTGGAAAAAAATTGAGGTATTTTTCTAAAGTAAAATCTGTTGTGTTAGAATTAAAAAATAGTGAAGCCTCAGTTTCAAAAGGCAAAAAAGTCACAAAACTTACCGTTGGACCAATAAATACATTTTCGGATTGAGCCAAAGCATCTATCTTAAAAACCCCAACTGGCGTGTTACCATTGGTAATATACATTGGCAAATTAGTGGCGCTTCGAGCCAGTTGATCGATTAAAATCACTTTGCCATTTTCTTTTGCCAATAATCCATTTTCGGATTGAATGAAAACTTTGCCTACTTTATTCCGATCTTTATGCTGAATGGAATATAAAAATTTAACTTTTTTAGTCCTGTTGTAATCTACTATTTTTTCCAACTCACCCAAAGAAATGGGATTGTAATTGGACTGAAATTGATTTCTCAAAGCCTGAATAATGGGATGATTGCTTTTGGTAAATTTAGAATCCATTAAAGATTTTACAGCTACATTATTTTGGGATAAATAGTTAATTGCTGTGGCAAAAATCTTTTCGTTTTCCGATTCATTTTCTGCAATTTTTTGTATTTCGGGAACAAACTGATTGGGAAAACAAGCAAAAACACTCTCAAAAACTTTTTGTAAATCAGCCTTTTCAAGTTGATTGTAATTTTGCAATGCTTTTTGTAAAACAGCCTGATTTTGCTTGGAATCATCAATGAGAAAACAAGTAGCCCAAGCGTAACTTTGCCAATTTATTTTTTTATTGGCTAAAAAATCTTTGGCGGAAGGGTTTATAATCGAATCGTTTAGCTTGATCAGAAGACTTTTTCTTGCTTGATTGGAAGCAAAAGGTAATGCATTGGATTGGGAAAACCCCATCCGAATGCAAACTAAAAAGAATACTATTGCCAACGTTTTATTCATCTTTTGAAATTGATCCAATTATTCAAACTGCCTATTGTTCTACATTTATTTCAAGCTTAGTTGCTCTCGTTATGCGATTCTTCCTTCGTCATGACAAAACAACTACCTGATTTTATACATCAACATTAGGATTTGGTGTAACTATTTCGAAAGGTATCGGAAATTAAATCTCACTTTTTCAATAGCTACACCAAAGTAATTAAATTGATTATTTTGTAGGATATATTTTTGTAAAATACTCAGAATTGAATTTCAATCCTTCAAAAAAGAAAAAGCATTCTCCTCCGACACCATTGGCTCTGTTCTCGTTAACCATTTGATTCACATAGTCGTTTGTTGCATTCCAAGTTCCAGACTGAATCAAAACACCAGCATATAATTTAGATCGATCGGAACTATTTTTCAGGGCTGCAACTTGAGATTTTAACGTTGCTTGATAGGATGGAAAGTCATAACGATACACTTGTGGAATCACATAATCGCAATATTTTTTATCCAACCAAGTAGGCCAATCTTGCAAGTAATTGGTTTTACCAAAAGGATAAACTGAAGGAGATGAAGAAACGATAACATTAGGTTTTACAGCTTTTACTGCTTTGTATAAATCTCCCAAGAAATTGGTTAATTTATTGGTTCTCCAATCAATCCATTGTGTGGTATTTTCGTTTGCAGGTGGTGCTACTCCAGCATTTTCTGTTTTATACAACTGAACCGTGTAATCGTCATAACCTCCTTTTACTGGCATGGCAGGCAGTCTATCATCACCTTGTACACCGTCCACCTCATACTTTTTCACAACCTCGAGAACCAGAGATTTCATAAAGTTTTGTACGTCAGGATTGATTCCATTCATCCATCTAAAACCTCCACCCGAAACTAATATCGCTTTGCTTACATCTCTGGCAGCCCATTGTGGGTATTTATCAAGAATGATATCTGGACCAGTAATATTTGTGTTTGAAGAAGAAAAACCATACTCAAACCAAGCGTGAACTTTGATTTTTTCTTTGTGGGCTTCGGTAATCATTTCGAGTAAAGGATCTCTTCCAGCATACCCTTCCATAATAGGAATCCCAAATTCTTTATTCATTATATCACTCGGGTATAAAGTTCTTCCTTTATTCCAAACCACAACAAAAATATCGGTAATAGCAGATTTTTTGCAAGTTTGCACCGTTTCTTTAATGGTCGTTAGTGAACTCAAAGCATTGGAAGCAACATTGGTTACCCAAGCTCCTTTTATTCCTTTCACAACTTCTAGTGGTTTGTTCGGATAAACTGTTGGTGGGGTTTCATAAGTTGTACACGATATAGCGAGTACACTCAATACTAATAATAATACCTTTTTCATATTTATAATTATTTATTAAGAGGCAAAGACAGTGATGCTTCGCCTCTTATGGGGTTATTTTATTGTTCTAATTTATAAACCGCTAAACGGTCGTTGGTTCCGTAAAACAAGACGTGCAGTTTATTATTGATGACTTTGAAATCGGCATCAACAGTAATATTACCATTACCGACTGTGCTTCCTGTTATATTCATAATTGGATTTTCTAAAGAGTAGGTATTAGGTGTTGTAAAATCTATAATTCTAAACACGTGTTTACTATTTACAAAAGCAACATAAGCAATGTATTTTCTACCTTTGTACGTTATTGTTTTTGCATCTGAAGTAGCAGACCCTGAAATTTTAGCACTTTCGGTTAATGAAGATCCCATCAAATTGACTCCATTAAAATTGACTCCTGTAGCAGCTCCAACAAAACCACCTTCAAAAGGCTGCACGCTGAAGTAGTTTCCTGCTGCTGTGTAAGGAAATACTTTTGCTGTTGGTGTTGGATTCAGCACTCCATTGGTAACTGTCCAAACAAAAACATCAGTTTTTCCAGACATTGGAACTGTGATTACAGCATTACCATCTAAAGAGCCTGAAATATTAATTCCCGCGCTTCTTGGCGCATAAGTTAATCCTAAACTGGTTTGAGTGTAAGATATATAATTTGTTGGTGCTGCATCAGAAATAGAATTCCATTTTATGATTGAAAGAGTTGTGGTTGCTCCTGCTCCAGCACCTAATTGTACTCCAAGAATTTTTCCGTCATCATCTGTTGCTAATTTACGAATGCCTGTTACGGCTCCTCCATCAAAATTGGTTCCAGTTTTAGCGAGGCCATTTAGATAATTTCCAGATAAATCGTAAGCATTAATACCTAAAAAAGGTGCTTGTGTTGGCACTGCCATTTGATTACTTGCAATAACTATGTTACCACCGCTAAATCCGGCAGAAGAACCCGCATTGGCAGCAAAACCAAGACTAGTATGCGACTTTTCTAATATTGGTGTATTACTTATTAATGGATTTCGAATAGTAAACTCCGTTTCAACTCCATTTGTACCAGTGACTTTTACTTTGATTTCCTTTAATAAATCAACATTTGTAGTTTTGAAATTTGGGTCAATTACATTACCAAATCCTACTATCAATTGAATGGTAGCATCCGAGAAATTCGTCAAATAAGGTACAACAGGTTGCACAATTTTTTTGGCTGCGTCAATGGTCAACATCTCAGAAGTGGTATCGCCATTAATAACCATTCCTTTTATTTGGGCTGGACCCACAGGATCCGAAGTAAAGATAACGTCATAACTATAAACGGTCACGCCATCAGCTCCTGTAACTTGTAATTTAAAAGCTGGTTTTGTTGGAGAAATAGTATAATCCTTTGGTGTTCCATTGACAAAATTTTTCAAAGTGCCATTCAAAAAACCATACGATACGGCCAAATTAGTGATATCAGTTCCTACTGGAATTTGTACAATAATTGTTGTTTTACCAAAATTTATTTTGTCTTTAGAAAGTGGTAAACCTACCACATCAACACTAATTAATAATGGTGGCGATTGAACAATCAGTTTCCAAGTGGTACTTGCTCCATCTTCGCCAAAAATTTGGATGTCTATAGGTTTGGACAAATCATGTGGAATGCCGTTTTCAAAACTAACAAGTTTACCATTTGCCACGAGCAATTCCGTTTTCGCTGTAGTTAGATTAACGCCTGGAGGCAGAATAACTTTTGCTTCATTGTTGCCTGTATTTGTAATGGTATATAAAACATTATTGATTTTAACAGCTGCAATTTTAGCGGGCTCAAGGGCACGATCGTCTCTATAATTCACCTCACAAGAGGAAAACATAAAAAGACTGAATAGGATGTAAAATGCTTTTTTCATATTTTCTAAATTTTTATCTTTATTTATAAGGATTCAAACAATTGTTTTTCAGGAGAAAAATTGATTTCTCCTGAAAAACCAACTGTTTTATTGACCGTACCCAGCGTTTTGAGTTAGCCAAGGTGCTTTGTTTCTTTCCGTTTGCGGTATTGGCCACAAATAGAATTTATCATCCCAGTTTTTAGGTCTATCTGCATCTCTTTGACGCAATTTTGAACCATAAGCTGCGTATAGAGCCAAATCATTCAAGTCTCTTTCTGAACCCGGAGTTCCATAAGTAGGCACCATATCTGGAGTTACTTGACTGTAGCCATCAGGATAAACACCCGGTGTAGTTGGGGTTTGCGGAATTACTCCTGTAGCAATAGGAAAACCATAGGTTTTTTCAGCATTTTCTAAAGCTCCAGTTCTCCATCTTCTCATATCGAAGAAATGCAATCCTGATTCTCTAGCCAATTCCACTTTTCTTTCTCTACGTACTAACTGTCTTAGTCTTACTGGATCTGCCGAAATTGTGAGGGGCATTCCTGCTCTACTTCTTACTTCATTAATCGCGCTTCTAACACTACCATCTACTTGATTTAACTCAATTTTTGCTTCTGCATATATTAATAATATTTCGGCATAACGCATCAACAAAATATTATAGGTAGGTTCTGATACAATTTCATCATCGAAAAAGTTATATTTTTTCCATAAATACCCTACGCCACTTTGTATATAACCATATTGAGCTACAGAGCCTGTATAATCAAGATTCGTAATCGATGTCGAATTCCCGGATGCATCAAAAGATAAAGTTTGGGGTTTGTACAACTCCATAACAATGTTTAATTTTACTCCACCGTTATTGGCAATTATTCTGTCTTTATGTGTGTAAATAGACATTTTTAAACGTGGGTCTCTATTTGCAAATGGATTTTTTGGATCATATCCTGAACCTGCTTCATCTATTCTTTTCCCATTAGCCATTTCATAAGTATCTACTAACAACTGTGTTGGAAAACGTCCCGATTGACCTCCTACTGTTCTAGCTATTTCTCCAAAGGATTGATAATGGTATTTTCTTGAGGCTTGATCCGAATAGGCTATTCCTAAAATATTTTCTTTCTTAGAAGCTGGAGTCAATTGACCCGCTCTAGTAAATAAGTCGTTAAAATTTGGATTTAATGCTCTTCCAGACTCAGCAATTATTCGTTGTGAAGTTTTTGCAGCGATATCAAAATATATAGCTGCTTTTGCAGCATCTTTGGTTCCCGCTTTTCCAAAACCTTCTTTATACCAAGAACCAGCATACAGTGCCATTCTTGCTTTTAGTCCCAAAGCATAGGATCTGTCAATTCTTCCTAGCTCTGTTGCTTGCCAAGGCAATAAAGCACTAGCTTCCTCTAAATCATTCAAGATATAGTCGACAATTTCATTCCAAGGTTTTCTAGTTGCACTTTTTCTTTCTTCCTCAGATACTGATTTTGTAAAGAAAGGGACATCGCCATACAAAGAAGTAAGATAATGATAATGTGTTGCTCTCACTACTTTTACTTCGGCCACATACTGTTTTGCCTTGTCGCTTAACCCATCCAAATAAGGAGCTGAACCTTCTATGACGGTATTACTTCTTCCAATACCTTTGTAAAAATTGGCCCATTGCGCTTCTACTACAAAATTCGATTCTAGTTGTAAGTTATTAACTCCAATACCGCTATTATCGGCACGTTCTATTCCCATTGGGGTGTACATATCATACAGCGTACAAAAAGGAAGTTGACTGCTTTCCATATACAAACTTTGATATACTCCGTTTGTTCCCTGCTTTATAGCCCCTTCATTGTTGTAAAAATTAGACGACAAATAGTCGCTCAATGGTTCTTTATCTAAATAATCCTGACAAGAGGTAAAGCCTGCTAAAAGGCTTAATCCTAGTATAGTTTTTTTAATTAATTTCATTTCTTTTAAAATTTAAAGTTAGCACCAAATGTGTAGGTTTGCATAATTGGGTAAAATTCTCCGCCAAGGCTTCCACCATAGCTTACTTCAGGATCATAACCACTGTAAAATTTACTTATAGTAAATAAATTTTGTCCACTTAGGTAAAAACGAACGCCATCCAGTTTTGTTTTATCTAAAAATGATTTTGGTAAACTATAACCCAATACTACATTTTTCAATCTCAAATACGCTCCGTCTTGAACCCATTTGTCAGAAGTAACAAAATTATCAGCAGAATTTGCTTCAGGAACTAATATTGGATATTCGGCATTTGGATTTTCTGGTGTCCAAGAATCCAATTGGTGTGTAAACAAATTGGAACCATTAAAGAAAGGTCTGACTCCTATTCCGCTCATAAATACTTTTCGTTCTCCAACACCTTGAATAAACACAGTTAGATCAAAATTACTATAATTTCCAGTTAGATTTAATCCATATTCAAAATGAGGGAAAGGATCTCCTAGATATACCTTATCGCTCTCCGTGATCTGACTTGGATTCAGTCCACTTGGGTCCGTTTTAACATACTTCACATAGCCCGGTTTTGCAGAATTAGATAGTCTTGGTGAATTGGCAACATCATTTGCATCTGCATAATAGCCATCTGTAACATAGCCCCAAATACCTCTGGTTGGATAACCTACTGTTAACGATCTATCAGGATAACTACCGTACAATTTAGTGACTTTGTTTTCATTATTACTCAAAGTTCCAGTAATTCCAAAATTGAATTTTCCTATTTTTCCTTTATAAGTCAAAGTAGTTTCGAATCCTTTGTTTTGCATATCTCCAGCATTCGAATAAGTAGCATTCAATCCTGTGTAATACGGAACTGGGTAAACCAATAACATATCGGATATATCTTTTATGTAATAATCAAAAGTTGCTGATAATTTTTTGTTCAAAAACGAAGCATCTAAACCGAAGTTGACTTGCTGCGATTTTTCCCAAGTAATGTCAGAATTAGACAAGGTAGTTTGCGCCACGCCAGAGGCTAATTGCTTGTCTATCCAATAGCTATAGCCTGTATCAATAGTAGAAGCATACGGATAATTTCCAATATCCTGATTTCCTAAAAGACCATAAGATGCTCTAAACTTCAAAAAACTGATATAATCCAATACGGGCTCCATAAATTTCTCTTTACTAACTACCCAGCCCGCAGAAACCGATGGAAAAAATCCCCATTTTTGACCGTCAACAAAACGTGATGAACCATCATAACGCCCTGTAGCTTCAAAAAGATATTTATCATCATAATCATAATTAAACCTTCCGTAAAAAGAGGCCATTGACCAATCGGAAGCACCACCATTGGCTGAAGCCGTTTTACCGTCTCCATTATCCAAATAATAGCGATCCAACTCAAATCCAGTTTTTGAAGCACCAAAGTTGGTATTCAAATTATCCTCCACCTGCGTACCCAATTGTATTTTTGTTTTGTGCAAATCAAAATCTTTTGAATACGAAACTTGTGCTCTCAAATAATTTCTGACGGTTTGTGCCCAAGTTTCACTTACGCCATCTGTACCTGGATAATATCCTTGAAAAACGCCCTTTAAAGATGTTGCATAAGGAGTAGTAATATAGGTTCCTCTCGCTTCGGTTTTTCTATAACTGTATTGACCAAGTATTTCCAAATCTTTGATTGGAGTAGCAGTCAATGTGGCATTGAATAATAATTCTGGGCGTTTAGTTAAATCTTTGCCAGATGCCACAGCATTCGCTACAGGATTATCCCCATTTTTTCCATAACCCCAGTTGCCATCCAATTCAGTTACCGCAGATAAAGTTGGCAACATATACAATGATTTATTAATAATTGCTTTTGGTGACGAAATACCAGGAGTTAATTGAGTGGATTCTCTATACGAAATTTCGTTTGAGAATTTCAACCAACTATTAAGATAGGCATCGGTATTAACTCGGATATTGATTCGTTTAAAATTATTATTCTCGATTAATCCTCCTTGATCTAAAGCAGAAATAGCACCATAATATTTAAACTCTTTAGTTCCTCCCGAAAGGGCTAAACTATAATTAGTCATTAATGCCGTATTATTTATAGTAGCCTCTTTCCAATTGGTATCATAGCGATTCCAATTGTCTGGTTTGTACATTCTTTGATCTGCAATCATTTGTTCTCTAGCTGCTCTTTGATCTGCTGGAAGAACAGTTCCTGCATTGTCCAATGCGTTTAATTCAGCTTGAAGATAATCGGCAGCGCGAACCACTTTTGGCATATTGGTTGGTGCTTGAATGGTGGAATAGGTATCGAAAGATAATCTAAGTTTACCCTCTTTACCTCTTTTGGTAGTAATCAAAACTACCCCGTTCGACGCTCTCGAACCATAAATAGAAGCAGAAGCAGCATCTTTCAAAACAGAAACTGATTCCACCGCATTCATATCGACTTGGTTCATATCCATTTCAATCCCATCAACTAAAACCAACGGAAAAGTGGTAGAGTTGAAAGACCCAACACCTCTAATTCGAATGTTAGATCCGTCAGCTCCTGGCTCTCCAGAGGATTGTTGCACTGTAACACCCGCTATTGTTCCCTGTAAAGCAGTAGATAAAGAAGCTATAGCACGTTTGTTCAAATCAGCTCCTTTTACCATACCCACAGCCCCTGTTAGTGTGGCTTTCTTTTGGGTGCCATATCCTACAACAACTACTTCTTGCATCTCGATATTACTCGATTTCATTTGGACTTTTACAAATGATTTGCCCGATACGGACACAACCATATTGGCATATCCTATATAGCTAAGTGTTAAAGTACCTGCGTTCTCGGGGATTGTCATTTGAAAATTCCCATCCATATCAGTCGATGTCCCAGTTTTAGTTCCAGTAACGACAACACCTGCTCCGATAAGTGGTAATCCATCAGAATCTAAAACTGTCCCTTTTATTTGTTTTGTTTGTGCCTCAACTGCGAGAGAAAACAAACATAACAGTAAAAATAGAATTCTTCTTTTCATAATTGATTGATTTAGTTAATTTATAATTAGTTAATTTATTCTAATGTTTTCCATAATTGATACAATCCTCTGGGCACGTGGAAACATCCTTTCCATTTTCCTCCTTTTGCCTCAATTAAAGGTTTTCCTTCTCTGGTTAGGTAGCCAAACCATTCTCCCTGATATTCTTCATCTCGGAAATGATTCCAAGTGTAATTGTGTAATTTCAAAAACCATTCTTTGCTCTTTTCATTTCCTGTTAATTTGTAAGCTTTTGCAAATGAAATCATAGTTTCAATGTGTACCCACCATAGTTTTTGATTCCATTGTAACTCTTGCATTGGATGTCCTTTGATGTCTAAAAAGTAGTAAATACCCCCATACTCTTTATCCCAGCCAAACTCCGTTGTACGAATTAAAATTTCCTCACATTGTTTAATTAACTTAGGACTGTTATATCGAACCGCTAAGTCCATCAAAAACCACATTGATTCATTTCCGTGACCTGGATTTATTTGTCTTCCTTCAAAGCTATCACAAAGTTGACCGTCAGGGAAGATATTTTCCATAATTACACTATGTTCTTTGTTTAAGAAATTAGTCATTATGTCTTCAATTAACGGAGGGACCATTTGGTCTACAACTTCTCTACCAATCACTTCTTCTAAAAGCAAGGAAAGATTACATAAGATCATTGGAAGCGAGAAATTTTTCAAGTCTCTTGTATCTTTATGCGCCTTATTCCATTTCCCCTTGGGGTTATTTTGTCGTGCTATGATATTGTTATAAGTCGAAATGGCAACTTCTTTATGTTCTGGATTGTTTGTTGCTTTATACAATTCGCCAAAAGCCATTGCCGCAAAGCAATCTGAAAAAATATTATAAGGCTCAATCAACGGTTGTCCTTTTTGATTTAGCGAAAAATACCAATTGCCTTGAGCATCTCTTCCATTCTTTAATAAAAAATCAGCCCCGTGAAGAGCAGTATCCAACCACTCCTGTTTTTTTTCTACTTGGTTATACAGCATTGAAAATGTCCAGACTTGCCTTCCCTGAAGCCAAATAAATTTGTCTGTATCATAGACATTTCCTTGTCTATCCAAACATGTAAAGTACCCTCCAAAATCAGTATCAATAGAATTTTTTTCCCAAAACGGTATGATTTGTTCTAACAATTCTTTTTGATACAATTTTGCGTACTGAGATAAATCACTGTCTTTGTGATGTTCTTGTTTCATCTCGTTTTCAATTTTTAACATTGATGCTTTGTGTTTAATATTAATTTTTGGTCTAAATGTATTTTTTTAGTAGGGATGCCCAATGCAAATAACCTTCTCCCAAAAGATGTAATCCGTCATTGGTAAATTGTTTACTTAACTTCCCTTCGTTATCTAAAAATTCAGGGAAAATATTCAAAAAAATTACATTAGTATCATTAGCCAACTTTTCTAATCCTATGTTTACTTCTTTAATAACATTCATTTTTCCTTGATGTTTCTTGAATGTGTCAAACTCATCATTTGTAGGTAAAATGCTTTGAATATAAATCGTTGTTTTAGGACTGTCTTTTTTAATTTTTGAAATTATTCCTTGATAATTGGTTAATATGATGCTTTTATCTATGTTTAATGAAATATCGTTTATTCCTATAAGAATAAATATTTTCTTTGGCTTACGCTTTACAATTTCGTCCATTCGATCTAATACTCCTAATGTAATATCCCCCGAAATCCCTCTGTTTTTGATGTGCTTATTTGGAAAAAGCTCGTCCCAATTGGCACAATTTGTTATGCTATTCCCCAACATAATGATTTCATTTTTTTCGATTGGCATTGCCTCAAAAAAAGAGCGTCTTTGATCATAAAAATAGTTATGAAAATTGGGCTTGCTTTCTTGGGCAAGAACTCCCATAAAGAGCGTTGAAAAAAAAAGGACTATTACTTTCACCATTTCAAAAAAACTTATTTATTTAAGATTACCGGAAAAATCAATCTCCATTGCAAATGGATTTAGGCTCTTTTCTATCAGTATTGCCAATTCTTTTTTGGTAACTACCTTTTTAGAGGACTTCGTTTTAGTTGCAAACTTTCCACCTGCTTTTATCAATAGTTTTGCCGCTTGCTTTTCGGTCACTAAATTTTGTTTACGAATGATTTGGTTTTTCTTGTCAAATTGATTCAACCCTTCTGTAAATTCCTGAATTGTTATTGTTGCATCTGGATAGAACCAAGTTCGATTAGCCCATTTATAGCTTTCTCCTTCCGTTCTTAAAATTCCTGTTACAGCAATTTTTTGAACGGTTTCAAAATATGGATCGGTAGGTTTTACATCAAAAAGGGGTAAGATATAGGCTTTTTGGTCTAAAAGAGATTGCTGCACTTTTCGAATAGAAACTTCGCGGACTTCTTTGCTATCTTTAACACTCAAAGCCGCTAATGTTCCCGCAGCTTGCCCAGTCAATAAAACAACAGGTTGTAAACGAGTAGCTCCATTTATTAGATTTGAAACCGAAATAGCTTTATCAGAAACAATAAATCCGTTGATTTTTTCAGGTATTAAAGCCCCCAATGGAATAGTATAGGACGGAACTGGCGGGAAACCTAAATCTGGAGCGTTAGAGTTTTGTTTATGATGATGGTCAACAGGATAATCTCCAACAGAAATTCCAGTTTTGTACAATGACTCTTTCTGATTATACGGATCCGCCACATCATTGTAGGTAAAAAATGAAATTCCTTTTAATCTTCGACCCTCTCTGTGATAAGGAGCGTAGGCCAATAAATCAGCGGTTTTGAATTCATCATCTGCCAATCCCAAATGTTTATATCCTAATTCTTTTTGAATATAATATACAAACTGCAGCGTGTAGTTTTTGGCTTTGAGAAGTGCTGCGTTTCTTTCTTCTCTCGACATTTCGATTACATTTAAATAAATATCGTTCCCCTTTTTAGGCCAATTGATCATATATTTATTGTTGGGCAGTTTTCCGTAAGTTAACATTTTGTCACAATCAATTTTTATATTATCAACTGTTTCAACACAAGATCCTTTAAAATTAGCTGCATTATAGTTGCTTGGTTTAGCTATGGTTTTGTCACTATTTACCCCATAATCCTTCAAAATGGCAACCCAAGTTAAATCTTGAACAATATCGTTTGCGTACATAGGCGCATTGAGCTCCTTTGTTTCAGATCTAGAATCCATTCCCAAACGGTATTGAGCTCCTGCCATTTTTAAACTTTCGCCAATATCAGTTGCATCAATTGTTACTTTTGCATTTACTTGGAGAATTTCATTTTTATCGTTTTTGAAAACAGCACCTTTGACAAGGTTTCCAACTTTTATAATATCAGTAATGTAAAAACCATTAATAATTTCGAGATTTTCCTCTTTAGAAGCCATCTGGTTAAAAATTTTATTACCAACAGAAGGTTCGAAAAGAGTGTTGCTTACCCAACCGGTTTCCAATGCTTCAGCGCCTCCATAATGACTCCTTAAAGCTTCTCTAAATTCATTCCAAATTCCAGAAGGTAAATTGTTATTGCCGTCACAAGCACCAACGCCTTGTGCCGTAAACATCCCACCAATCCAAGGAGTTTCCTCGACAATAAGCGTTTTTACTCCAAGACGAGCAGCAGCAATCCCCGCTGAAGTTCCGCTGGTAGAACCACCAATTATCAAAACATCAATATTTTTCTTGGTGATATTTTGAGAAAATCCAATAAGGGATAAAAAAAATATAAGAATATTTATTTTCATAATAATAATTATTGATA
>JAAFGY010000048.1 GCA_010365135.1 Flavobacterium sp. | reverse complement strand
AATTTTGATAAATATACACTTTTTAATAAATGTTGTGTTATTTTATTATTTTTATTTAAAATAAATAAAATTTACAAATAAGAAAAACCCTTTCAAAGATTAAATTTCGAAAGGGCTTTTTATTTAAAATTGTCGTTTTATCTTCCACCATTGGCACGGAGATCTGCGAGACATTGCGCATCTAACTGAGGTGCTAAACCAGAACCCATGTTTGAAATGCTATGGCTCGTTTCGGATGCCCAATACATTAAGCAGTTTGAGACGTTACAATGCTTTGGATGCGACGTATCTTCGTGATTATTTTGCATAGTGGCGCCCAAATTCGTGAGTCCCAATATATGTCCAGCCTCGTGAGTAATTACTGTTGTCTCCAATAAACTTCTAGTAGGTTCTAATGGGCTATCGCTTAAAACCCGCACATTTTTTTCGAAAATAACGAAAGATGTATTTCTGTAGGATTGTCCTAAAATAACGGATGTACTAGTGTCAAGTTCTGATTTTCCATCTACAAAAAAGACCCAAACTGCAATTTGATCAGCGGTATTATATTTTGTTCGGTTGGCATCTTCTATAGCTGCAATTTCTGTTATTGTAAAAGTTACTTTTCCTGGCGAAGGAATGGCTCTTTTTATCACGGTTATTCCATTGGGTTTGAAAGTTCTTGCTCCAAGAAAAGACACAAAATTGCTTATAGCGGTGGTTGAAGGCTCTAGGCCCTCTACATAAACCACTTCTACAATCATACTTTTAAACTTTTTATCCGCTAATAAATCGTGGGAAGAACTTCCTGTTGCCTGTTTATTTGTAAGAGGATTGATTACATATACAGAAGAATCTTCTTCTTTTGAACAAGAAATAAATAGGACAAATCCTAGTGCGAAAATTATTAATATTTTTTTCAATTTGTTATGGGAATTAGCTGTTATAGTGATTAACTCAAAAGAGTTATCATTATTATAATTGCTGTTAACGAAATTTAAAAGGGTTAATTTATTGAAAAAGTATATTTTAAATCCCTGCCACATCCTTTATTTCCCCAATAATTCTTAACGCCAGAACATCGGCTTTTTCTTGTGAAGCTGCTTCAGTATAAATACGAATAATAGGTTCCGTATTCGATTTACGAAGGTGAACCCAATTTTCAGCAAAGTCAATTTTTACTCCGTCAATGGTTGATAATGAGCTGGTCGAACTATCATTTTTGTATTTTTCTGTCATGGCTACCAAAATCGCATCGACATTAATTTGTGGTGTCAATTCGATTTTGTTTTTGCTCATATAATATTCCGGATACGAAGCTCGTAATGCAGAAACAGTCATTTTCTTGTTGGCCAAATGGGTTAAAAACAGCGCCACTCCCACCAAACTATCGCGACCATAATGCAATTCAGGATAAATAATTCCTCCATTTCCTTCGCCACCAATTATTGCATTATTTTTCTTCATCAATTCGACCACATTCACCTCGCCTACTGCGCTGGCTTCATAATTCCCGTTATTCAAAATGGTTACATCACGCAAAGCACGAGAAGAAGACATATTCGAAACCGTATTTCCCGGTGTTTTTCCCAAAACAAAATCGGCACAAGCCACCAAAGTATATTCTTCGCCAAACATTTCACCGTCTTCGCAAATAAAAGCCAAACGATCCACATCGGGATCAACCACAATTCCTAAATCTGCCTTTTCTTGGACAACCAATTCTGAAATATCGGTTAAATGTTCTTTCAAAGGTTCTGGATTGTGGGGGAAATGTCCGTTGGGTTCGCAGTATAATTTTACGACTTCAACACCCATTAATTCTAATAATTTTGGGATGATAATTCCTCCAGATGAATTCACACCATCAACAACCACCTTGAATTTAGCCGCTTTAACCGCTTCAATATCGACCAATGGCAAGTTTAAAACTTCATCGATATGAATGTCCATATACGCATCATTTTCAGTAATTTCACCTAAATCATCTACCTCTGAAAAGTCGAAAGCTTCGGCTTCGGCAATTTGAAGAATTTTCTCTCCTTCGATACCGTTCAAGAATTCTCCTTTTTCATTTAATAATTTCAAGGCATTCCATTGTTTTGGATTGTGCGAAGCGGTAAGAATAATTCCGCCGTCGGCATTTTCTAAAGGAACGGCAATTTCAACAGTTGGCGTTGTCGAAAGTCCCAAATCAACCACGTCAATTCCTAAGCCAATTAAAGTATTTATCACCAAATTATGAATCATAGGCCCCGAAATTCGGGCATCGCGACCAA
The DNA here is from genome assembly GCA_010365135.1 of Flavobacterium sp. Classification (GTDB taxonomy): domain Bacteria; phylum Bacteroidota; class Bacteroidia; order Flavobacteriales; family Flavobacteriaceae; genus Flavobacterium. The sequence goes on along the minus strand of JAAFGY010000048.1, from coordinate 20,163 downwards.
CGACTACTTTTAATTTGAGCTGTTGGCTGTTGGCTGTTGGCTGTTGGCTGTTTTTTAGCCAAGTTCCATAAGCCGAAGCAAATTTTACAGCATCAACTGGAGTCAGGTTATCTCCTACTTTTCCGCCAATGGTCCCTCGAATTCCTGATATCGATTTTATTAAAGTCATTATTATATTTGATTTTAGATTTACAAATGACAAATATAATACTTGGTCAACTAAAATAGTCATTTAAAATTCCTAATTTCGTTAAATGAATTTCCTAGCGCACCTATATCTTTCTGGCGACAATGATTTATTTAAAATCGGCAACTTTATGGCCGACGGTATTCATGGAAAAAACTTCGATGCTTTTCAGATGGATATTCAAAAAGGAATTATTTTGCACCGTGAAATCGACACTTTTACTGACGCTCATCCAATTTTTAGACAAAGTACCAAAAGATTACATTCTAATTATCATCATTATTCTGGGATTATTGTCGATATTTTTTACGACCATTTTTTGGCAAAAAACTGGAGCAATTATTCGGATGATCCATTAGAGGATTTCACCGAACGATTTTATCAATCGTTAAAAGATAATTATACTTCTCTCACGCCAAAAACTCAACGTATGGTGCCTTATCTGATAGCCCATAACTGGTTAATGAGTTATCAAACCATTGAAGGAATTGAAAATGTTTTGGTTAAAATGGACAATCGAATGAAAGGGGAAGCAAATATGCGGTTTTCAGTTAATGAATTGAGGACATATTATTCCGAATTTGAACTAGAATTCACCACATTTTTTAAAGAAATAATAGTCCATTCGAATTTGAAAATTCAGACTTTATGAAAAAATTAATCCTCACTATTTCTTTACTAATTCCTTATGTATTTCCAATAGTAATTACTGCCCAAACAGGACTTTCAACCCAAAGAGCCATGGTAGTTTCAGCTCGGGAAGAAGCTTCAAAAATTGGTGTCGAAATTATGAAAAAAGGCGGCAATGCCTTTGATGCAATGGTCGCGACCGAATTAGCTTTGGCTGTCGCTTATCCTTATGCAGGAAACCTTGGTGGCGGAGGATTTATGGTGTATCGAAAAGCAAACGGCGAAATTGGTTCTTTAGATTACCGCGAAAAAGCCCCTTTGGCAGCTTCAAAAAATATGTTTCTAGACGAAAAAGGAAATGTTATTAAAGGAAAAAGCACAGAAACCCCGCTTGCTATTGGCGTTCCCGGAACCATTGCAGGTGTTTTTGCCGTACACAGAAAATTAGGTTCGTTGCCCATTGAAGAAATCTTGAAACCCGTTATTGCATTGGCCGAAAGAGGCGTAATTGTTACTAAAAATCAGGAAAACCAATTGAATAATTGCCACGATGCCATTATAAAAGCAAACGGTTCTTCCTCCTTATTTTCTAAAATTTTTAAAGAAAATGATACTTTAAAATATCCAGCTTTAGCAGCAACCTTGAAACGTATTTCAAAAAATGGAAGAGACGAATTTTACAAAGGCGAAACAGCCCAAATATTAGTCCATTATTTGCAGCAAAAAGGCGCGATTATTACTTTGGAAGATTTGGCAAAATATGAAGCTAAATGGAGGACGCCAATCACTTTTACATACAAGAATTTAAAAATCATTTCGATGCCACCACCCAGCAGCGGAGGAATCTGTTTAGCCGAAATTCTAAAAATGATTGAACCTTTTGACATTGCCAAAATGGGTCATAATTCGCCTAAAGCGATTCAGGTAATTGTTGAAGCCGAACGAAGAGCTTATGCCGATAGAAGCGTGTATCTTGGCGATCCCGATTTTGTAAAAATCCCCGTGAAAGAACTGATTTCCAAGAAGTATTTAAAACAAAGAATGGCAAATTTTAGTTTTGACAAAGCCTCTTTATCGTCTGAAATTAAGGAAGGAAAAGTCAAATATATAGAAAGTACCGAAACCACACATTATTCTATTGTAGATCAGTTTGGCAATGCGGTGGCAGCAACGACAACCCTTAACGACGGATTTGGCTCCAAATATTATTGTGATGAATTGGGTTTTTTCCTAAACAATGAAATGGATGATTTTAGCTCAAAACCCGGTGAACCCAATATGTTTGGATTAATTGGTAACCAAGGCAACAGCATAGCGCCTGAAAAAAGAATGTTGAGTTCGATGACCCCAACAATTGTAGAGAAAAAAGGAAAATTATTTATGGTCGTTGGAACTCCCGGAGGTTCTACGATAATTACCTCGGTTTTGCAAACTATTTTGAACGTTTCACAATTTAAAATGAGTATGCAAGAAGCAGTAAATGCGCCTCGTTTTCACCATCAATGGTTGCCCGATGTGATTACTTTTGAACCCGATACTTTCGGTGCAAAAACATTTGAAACCTTGAAAGGCAAAGGGTATATTATCAATGAGAAAACAACTCCTGTAATTGGTAAAGTAGATGCTATTTTAGTCTTGCACAACGGAAAACTCGAAGGTGGAGCCGATAAAAGAGGTGACGATACAGCGGTGGGTTTTTGAATTTAGATTGCAGATTTTAGATTTCATAATTGATATTTATATTGCCATTGAAATTGCTATTGAAATTGAAATTGACTTTTTATTTTATGAATTTTATCCACAAATTAGAAACCGCTTTTCAAAAAAACTGTTATCCAGAAAATGCTTATGCGATGGCAAAATACATGCGCAATCATTTTTCGTTTTATGGAATAAAAACTGAGGACAGAAGACTGATTTTCAAAACCATTTACAAAGAAAACCAAATAGAAATTGCGAAAAATCCAAGAGAAATTGCTTGGAAATTATATACGAAAAGTCAAAGGGAATTACAGTATTGTGGTATTGAAATTTTGATAAAACAACTCAAGGGAAATTATGAAAAAGAAGACATTCAACTTATTGAAAACCTAATCATTACAAATTCTTGGTGGGACAGTGTTGATACCATTGCCAAAAATATTTTGGGTGAATATTTATTAGAATTTCCTTTGGAAACTGAAAATGTAATTGAACGGTTTTCAAATTCTGAAAACAGGTGGCTCAACCGGAGCGCCATTCTTTTTCAATTGGGATACAAAGAAAAAACCAATTTCGATTTGTTGAAATCAGAATGTGAAAAACATAAAAATTCCAACGAATTTTTCATTCAGAAAGCGATGGGTTGGGCATTGCGAGAATATGCCAAAACAAATCCTGAAGCCGTAAATGACTTTGTTAACAACAGCAATTTAAAAAATTTGAGCAAAAAAGAAGCCTTAAAAAACCTCTTTTGATTTCTAAATAGGTTAATTTTGTCCATTCTTAAAAAAGAAAAATGCTCAAAAAATATATTCACAATCTTGAAAATCTGCTTGCTTGGTCGCAAGACAAAATCTCTAACAAACAATTTATATTCTTGTCGAGTGTTTTGGTTGGAATTTCATCAGCTTTGGCGGTTATAGTTTTGAAAACTTTTGCCCATAAAATTTTTATTTTTGCAACTTATGTCACCAATATAAGCATTTTTAAGTACGGGTATATCAAAGTGATTTTACCTATAATAGGAATTGTGCTGACCGTTGTTGTAATCAAAAAATTTCTGGGAGGTTCGATAGAAAAAGGCACTTCACAAATTTTATATACTGTTGCCAAAAAAGCCAGCATCATTCCAAAAAAACAAATGTATGCCCAAATTCTAACAAGTTCACTTACCGTTGGTTTAGGAGGTTCGGCAGGTTTAGAAAGCCCAATTGTAATTACTGGAGCGGCTTTTGGCTCCAACTATGCACAAAGATTCAAATTGGGTTACAAAGACCGGACACTTCTGATAGGTTGTGGCGTGGCGGCGGGAATTGCGGCAGCTTTTAATGCGCCAATTGCTGGTGTTTTATTTGCCATCGAAGTATTGCTTGTCGATGTAAGTATTTCTGCTTTTACTCCTATTATGATTGCCGCAGCAACTGGAGCTTTGGTGTCGATGATTGCCTTGGACGAAACGGTTTTGTTGTCTTTTAAACAACAACAGACATTCAATTATCACAATATTCCATACTATATTTTATTGGGATTGTTCACAGGACTTATTTCAGTTTATTATTCTCGAAATTTTCAAAGAGTGGAACATTTTTTTGCTCATCTCAAACTTTCGCCTTACAAAAAAGCCTTTTTTGGAGCTTCCATTTTGGCCTTATTAATTTTCATTTTTCCGACTCTTTTTGGTGAAGGCTATGAAACTATTAAAACTTTGTCTCAAAATGATCCTGGACAACTGCTAGATAACACGTTGTTTAGCGATTTCAGAGACAACAGCTGGGCACTTTTGGTATTTATAGGTTTTTCGATGATGCTCAAAGTATTTGCTACTGGAATAACCTTAGGAAGCGGCGGAAATGGCGGAAATTTTGCACCTTCCCTATTTCTAGGATCTTATGTTGGTTTTTTCTTTTCCAAATTTTTAAATTTAACGGGCCTAACTGCGTTGCCTGTAAGCAATTTTACGATGGTAGGAATGGCCGGAATTCTAAGCGGATTATTTCACGCACCCTTGACTGCCATTTTCCTGATTGCCGAAATAACTGGAGGTTATGACTTGATGATTCCACTAATGATTGTAGCATCAATAAGTTACGCATTGTCAAAACGGTTCGAAAAACATTCGCTTGACGTAAGACAGCTGGCCCGAAAAGGACACGTTTTTACTAGCAACAAAGACACTAATATTCTTTCGACATTAGATACTAATTCTATTATTCAAACCGATTATTTAACGATTGCTCCAGATGAAACTCTTGAAAAATTAGTTGATTTGATTTCACATTCTAATCAGGTTATTTTTGCGGTGGTAAATCAGGAACAAAAAATACTTGGTATTGTTTATTTCAATGATATTAGAGAAATAATTTTTAATCAATATCGGGTAAAATACACTTTGGTAAAAGAAATTATGACAAACCCCATCGATATTATTTATCCAACAGATAGTATGGAAACGGTGATGAATAAGTTCGAAAAAACAAAAGTTCATTTTTTGCCCGTTATTAAAGAAGGCAAATATTATGGAGTTATTTCCAAATCAGTAGCTTTGGAAGCTTATAGAACCAAGCTAAAATCGATGACTATAGAATAAGTAACAATTAGTAAAAATTAATATGTCCCGTTTAGAAATCTTTTTTTTACCGTTTGAAAATGTAAAAGTCATTGATGGCTTTATTCCCTATTCTCAATATATTCCTGTTAATTTGTCCATTTCAAATTTAGATTTGTCTCCAATTAATATGCAAAGCCCCCAACGCTTTTGAAACTTATATAGAAAATCATCTTCAAAAAAATGATGCAAAAGTGGCTTTTGGCGGTTATAATGAAGAACGAAATCTCTACAAAGAAACCTCGCTTTTTAATGATGACGAAACCGAAGAACGTAATATTCACATAGGAATGGATTTATGGATTAAAGCTGGAACACCAGTTTTAGCAGCTCTTGAAGGAAAAGTTTATGGTTTCGATTTTAATGTTGGAAAGGGAAATTATGGACCTACCATTATTTTAAAACACACACTAGAAAATGAAATTTTTTATACTTTATACGGTCATTTATCCGTTGATAGTATTGAATATATTGAAATTGGAACTTTTTTCAAGAAAGGTCAACAAATAGCTACTTTGGGAGATTCATCTGTAAATGGAGGCTATTCACCGCATTTGCATTTCCAAATTATTAAAAATATAGATGATAATTTCAGCGATTATCCAGGAGTTTGTAGCAAAAAAGATTTGGAATATTATTTAGAAAATTGCCCCAATCCTAATTTACTCTTGAAAATAATTTAAAGTAAAAAGAGAGAATTTTGATATTTATGTGAAAAAAGTAGATTCCTACAAAAAAATTATTATTTTTACTTTCAATTTTACAGAAAATGACAACGAACGAAGCGACCATTCTTAAATTTTACACTGCTTTTGCCAACTCAGATGCAACCCAAATGTGTGAATGTTACCATCCGAATATTCAATTTCGTGATCCCGTTTTTGGATTGTTAAAAGGAGATGAAGTTTGCCAAATGTGGAAAATGTTAAGCGAAAGAAGTAAAGGGAAATTAAAAATTGATTTCTCTGAAATTAGTGCAACAGAACACCTTGGTTCTGCACGTTGGATTGCAACCTATCGTTACAGCAAAACGAATAGAAAAGTCGTAAATATAATAGCTTCAAAATTCTTTTTTAAACACGGATTAATCATAAAACATAACGATGACTATGACATTTGGAAATGGTCGCAACAGGCACTAGGAATTAAAGGTTTTCTCTTAGGTTGGACCGGTTTTATGCAAAACAAAATTCAAGAAAAAGCACGTATTTCCCTAAAAAAATACTGTGAAATAAAGAATATCAAATAAAAATTCGACTCTTGAAGGGCGAATTTAAAAGGGAGCGGGGAAACGCATCGCCGAAAGTAATTTATTTACAAATTAAACTACTCTATCTAAAAATGTGTTAAATAACTACATAGTTTGGGAAATATTTCTTATTTTTGGTTAGGGTAGTTCCAGTATTTAATCTAATTAAATTGATGATGAAACAAATCTTCATTCTTACATGAAAACAACTAAAAAAGCAGAAGAAGAAACAAAAATCAACGAAGAAAAATATCACACTCTTTTTGAAACCAATAAAGACAGCATCACTCTATTCAGAATTGATTCAGAAGGCTATCCTTGTAATTTTATCGAGGCAAATCAAGCTTCAATCACACTTTTTGGTTATACCAAAAAAGAACTTTTAGAATTAAACATTTGCGACTTAGAAATGCTTACCGATACTATAGCGAAAGCAAGAATAGCAAGTTTAATTTCTCACGGAAAGATAGAAATTGAAACCATTATCAAAAATAAAAAAGGAGAAAACAGAAATGTTGAGATTGAATCTATTTTAATAGATTATTTGGGCAAACCTGCCGTGATGAATATAGTCAAGGATATTACAGAACGCAAACAAATTGAAGAAAATACTAGAAAAGCACAGGAAAATCTAGCCACGATTCTTGAAGCTATTCCTGATTTACTTTTTGAAGTCGATCTTGAAGGTCGAATTTATTATTATCAAGGCAATCGCAATGATTTATTTGCCGCGCCTGCAAGTGAGTTTTTGGGGAAAACATTTTACGAAATAATTCCATCCGAAGCTGCAAATGTTTGTTTTGAAGCAATACAAGAAGCTCAGGAAAAGGGTTGGTCTATCGGAAAACAATATTCACTCGATTTATTACAAGGAAAGTGCTGGTTTGAACTTTCGGTATCACCCATAAAAGAAACAGGAAGCAAAAATTCACATTTTATTATGCTTGTCCGAGATATAACAGCACGCAAAAAAGCTGAAAAATCGTTCGAGGAAAACAAAGAAAACCTACAATCCATTTTTGATTCTGTTACAGAAGCTCTTTATATTATAGACGAAACTGGAACTTTTATAGATGTCAACAAAGGTGCCGAAGAAATGTACCAATTTTCTAGACAAGAACTCCTAGGCAAAACACCTCAACTTGTAGCAGCACCAGGAGGTAATAATCTTGATGAGGTTACTAAAATTATGCAATATGTATTTGAAACTGGAAATTCTAAAACATTTGAGTTTTGGGCTGTTCGCAAGAATGGTGAAATTTTTCCAAAAAAAGTTGTAGCTAATAAAGGCAAATATTTTGGCAAAGATGTCCTAATAGTTGCAGCTAGAGACATTACAGAACGTAAAAAGGCAGAAAGTGACTTGCAAAAAAGTCAGGAAAAACTGCAAGGAATTTTTAATGTAGCCAATTTAGGAATAATATTGACTGATTTGAAAGGGAAATACATACTTTTCAACAATTGGTATACTGAAAAATTAGGGTACTCTAGAGAAGAATTGATAAAAATAAGCGAGAATGATCTTACGCGAGATCAACTTACCCATCCTGATGATTTAGAAGAAAGTTACCAATTTTTCAATAAAATTGTCTCTGGTAGTATTAATCGTTACCAACTTGAAAAGCGCTTTATAAGAAAGGACAAAACCTTCTTTTGGGCAGAAATATCCGTATCAACTATAAAAGATCAGAACGATAAAGTAGTCAATATTGTTGGTATTATTAATGACATTACTGATCGAAAGAAAGCTAAAATGGCTTTGGAAGAAAGTGAAGCACGCTTAATTGAGGCTCAAAGTATAGCAAAAATAGGTAATTGGGAAACAGACTTGAGTTTTACAAACGCAAATTGGTCAAAGGAAACTGAAAAAATTCTCGGTATCAAGAAAAAAACATTCAAATCTCATCTGGAAGATTTTTTGGCAATAGTTCATCCTGATGATAGACTTATAGTACAAACTACTTTTGTTCATTCCCTAAAAAAACATTCCATAAATTCATTAGAACATAGAATTATAACGCCAGACGGCGGTGAAAAGGTTGTAGAACAACGGTGGAAAATTTTACACGACGATCAAGGACAACCCATACGTGTTATTGGTTCTTGCCATGACATCACGGAAAGAAAACTCAATGAAGAAAAGCTCTTTGCTAATGAAAAATTTTTAAATCAAACACAAACTATTGCCAATCTTGGTTCCTATACTTTAGACTTTAAAGCTGAAAAATGGACAAGCACAGTTGTTCTTGATCAAATTTTTGGTATTGATACCAATTTTGAGAGGACAATTGAAGGATGGGTTTCAATCATTCATCCAAAATGGCAAACTATTATGAACGATTATCTCAACAATGAGGTCATAGCCCAAAAGAAGGATTTTAATAAAGATTACAAAATTATTAAAGTGAACAGCAAAGAAGAACGTTGGGTTCACGGAATGGGCGAAATCTTCTTTAACAACAAAGGAGAACCTTTAAAATTAATTGGTTCTATTCAAGACATTACAGAACGTAAACTGGCTGAAGAAGCTATCATTATAAGGGAGCAAAACTACCGAACCCTGTTTGATACTTCTACAGATTCTATCTTTATTCATAACGCAAATACTGGAATAATTCTAGATGTAAACGAAACCATGCTAAAAACCTTTGGCTACCATTCTAAAGAGGAAATTATTGGCAACACCATTGGAAAATTAAGTTTAAATACTGAACCTTATACCGAAAGAGTAGCGCTAAATTATTTTCAAAAGGCGATCAACGAAGGAAAACAAGTTTTTGAATGGATATGTCGCAGAAAAGATGGCTCCACTTTTTGGAATGAAATGATATTAAAGCCGATAACTATTGATGGAGAAGAAAGGATTTTAGCAGTAGGAAGAGATGTTACCGAGCGAAAACTTAATGCCGAAAAACTTAAAGTAGCTTCAGAAAAGTTTCAGGATCTCGTCAATTCTACCGGAGGAATTGTTTGGGAAGCGGATGCGCAGACTTTTGATTTCAAATACGTTAGCCAACAAGCCGAACGCTTATTGGGATTCGCAGTGGAAGAATGGTATACCGAAGGTTTTTGGAGAAATCATTTGCATGCAGAGGACAAGGACAAAGCAATCGCCTATTGTGTTTCGCAAACAGAAAAAATGGAAGCACATGATTTTACCTACCGTTTTATGTGCAAAAATGGCAAGACAATATGGCTCAGAGATATTGTAAATGTCGTGGCCGAAGACGGGAAACCGCGGTGGTTACGAGGTGTAATGTTTGATGTCACTCATCTAAAAGAGACTAATCTACTATTGAGAGAAAGCCAAGAAAAATACCGCGGTCTGGTAGAGAACTCTCCTGATGGAATTGTGATCTATGCCGAAAATAAAATTGCTTTTATAAATGATGAAGGATTTCGAATGCTTGCGGCAAAAACCAAAGAAGAAATAATAGGAAAATCGGTTTTCGAATTTGTCCATCCTGATAGTCTAGAAAGTATTACGCAAAGGATGAAAGAGGTTACCCGAGATAAAAGTGCCTCTGGTATTGCAGAAGAAAAATTTATAAACATACATGGAGTTCCTTTTGATGTGGAAATCAAAGCAATACCAACCCTTTATGAACATAAACCAGCGGTTCAAGTCATTGTTCACGACATCACACTTCGCAAGCAAGCTGCTCAGGAGTTGAATAAAATCAATCGAGTTTATGCTCTTATTAGTCAAATCAATAATTTGATTCTTAGAACTCACAATCGACAAGAATTATTTCAGGAGATTTGCAATATTGCTGTTAATTTTGGAAAATTCCGAATGAGTTGGATTGGGCTGCTTAATAACAATCATAAAATTATCACGGCCGCATTTGCCGGATATGAAAAAGGCTATTTTACAAACAGCAATATCACTACCATACTTGATGTTCCTGAGGGAAGAGGACCAACAGGAATAGCGATGCGCGAAGGAAGAACGGTAATTTGCAACGATATTGCAAATGATAAAATGATGAAACCCTGGCGCAAAGATGCTTTAGAAAGAGGTTATTTTTCTTTAATATCAATTCCTATTATAGTTCGCAACAAAATAATTGGCGCGTTCAACTTGTATTCTGAAGAAATCAACTTTTTTTCCTCGGCAGAAGAAATTTCATTACTCGAAAAAATTATTCTCAACATCGCTTTTGCACTTGAATCCATTCTGATAGAAGAAGATCGCAAACGAACCGAAGAAAAAATTCGCCAACTTTCGCAAGCAGTTGAGCAAAGTCCTGTTACGATTGTCATCACCAATACAAAGGGAGAAATTGAATATGTTAATTCGAAATTTATTGAAGCTACTGGATATACTTTAGAGGAAGTAATGGGGAAAACTCCACGAATTTTGAAATCGGGTTACACTTCATCTCTAGAATATAAAGAATTGTGGAAAACTGTTGCTAGTGGCAAAGAATGGCACGGAGAATTTCACAATAAAAGAAAAGATGGAACGCTTTTCTGGGAATCCGCAACCATTTCACCCATTATAAATACAGAAGGTAAATCGACGCATTATATTTCTATCAAAGAAGACATTACGCAACGCAAAAAAGTAGAAAAAGAGTTAGTTAAATCCAAAGAACGAGCAGAAGAAAGTGATCGTTTAAAACTAGCTTTCCTAGCCAATATGAGTCACGAAATCCGGACACCAATGAACGGTATTTTAGGCTTTACTGAACTCTTAAAAGAACCCAAACTAACTGGTGAACAACAGCGAGAATATATTGATATTATTGAGAAGAGCGGCATACGAATGCTTAATATCATCAACGATATTATCAGCATTTCAAAAGTTGAATCTGGACAAGTAGATATTTTACTTTCTGAAACCAACGTTAATGAGCAAATGGAATACCTTCAAACCTTCTTTAACCCTGAAGCCAAACAAAAAGGAATTCAGCTTTGCGTTTCGAAACGATTACCATCAAATGAAGCCATAATAAAAACAGATCGAGAAAAACTCTACGCCATTTTGACCAATCTTGTCAAAAATGCTATCAAATTTACAAATGAAGGCTCCATCGAATTTGGTTGTGAAAAGAAAGGTGAAAATCTGCAATTTTTTGTAAAAGACACGGGATTAGGGATTCCACAATCCCAGAAAAAAGTTATTTTCGAAAGATTTAGACAAGCCAATGAAACAATAAGCCGTTCTCACGAAGGTTCTGGTTTAGGTTTAGCCATTTCAAAAGCCTATGTTAAAAAACTGGGAGGTAAAATTTGGGTCGCAAGCAAAGAAGGAAAAGGAAGTGCTTTCTATTTCACCATTCCATTCCATACTGAATCTGAATTCGAGTTTGAATCCGAGTCTGCATCTCAAACTGAATCTGACTATAAAGAAAAAATGGTTCCCAAAAAGTCAATTTTAGAACTAAAACAAGAAAACAAAGTTAAAGATCTGAAAGTATTAATTGTAGATGACGATGCCATATCCCAATTGCTTCTTACAATAGCAGTAAAACCCTTTAGTAAAAAAATTCTGAAAGTAAGCACGGGCTTAGAAGCCATAGAAGCTTGCCTCAACAATCCTGATATTGATTTGATATTGATGGATATCAATATGCCAGAAATGGGTGGTTATGAAGCAACAAAACAAATTTGGGAATTCAACAAAGACTTGGTTATAATTGCTCAAACTGCTAACGGAATGCAAAGCGACCGTGAAGAAGCCATTGCTGCAGGATGTACGGATTATATTTCGAAACCTATTAATATTGCAGATTTAGGTGCTATAATACAAAAGTATTTCAATAAATAAAACCTATCAATTTGATTTTCATAAGGGATCTTTGAGGTTTAAAAAAATTTCGAAGGTTTTAAAATATAGCTCAATACCAAATCTTGGAAGTAGTTGCATTGACCTCAATATTAATTTCTTTTCCAAAAATCAAAGCCCGATTGTCTCGAACGTGTCCTGCAGGAAAGTCAAAAATTACAGGATAATTGTATTCTTTTACCACATTTAGGATAATTTCACGGTGCGTTCCTCCAAATAAAGTATCTTTTTCGATATCATAACTAAAATCACCAACAATCAAGCCCTTAAGATTTTTGAGTGCGCCAGTCCTTTTCAACGTGTACATCATTCGATCCACACGATACAAATCCTCGCCTACATCTTCTATAAACAAGATTTTACCATAAGTATTCACTTCAGAAACACTACCAATCATCGAATTGAGTATGGATAAATTTCCACCAATTAGAACTCCACTTCCAATTCCAATTTTGTTAAGCGGATTGCTTGGAATTTCGAAACCATAACTATAACCAAATAAAGCTTTATAGAGCGTTTGCTTGGTTTCATCCGAAGCATGTTTCATTCCACCCGGCATCGTAGCGTGAATGGTTGCGATTCCGAGCCTGTGAATAGTAGTATGCAAAGTAGTAATGTCTGAAAAACCAATAACCCATTTTGGATTTTTTTCGAAAGCTGTAAAATCGAGTTGGTCAATAATGCGAACGGTTCCATAACCACCTCTAGAACACCAAATGGCTTTTATTTTTTTGTCATTGAGAGCCAATTGCAAATCACTTTGTCGTTCTTCATCGGTTCCGGCAAAATGATTGTGCTTTTTAAAAGCGTTTTTGCCCACGATTACTTCCAATCCCCAACTTTTGGCTAGGGCAATTCCAGGATCGATCTCGGTAGAATCAGGAACAAATCCAGCGGGAGCAACGATCATAATGGTGTCGCCTTTTTTCAAATAAGGAGGTTTGGTAAATTGAATGGATTGTGGTTTGGTTTGATCTTGACGAACGAAATGTTCTTGTTTCATAATTTGATAGTGGGTTTTGCATTGCACAAAAACAGCAATAAAAAGCAGTTGCATGGTAATTATAAAAAACCTTTTTTGGGATTGATTGAGTATCTTTTTCATAGAAAATAATAGTAACTCTTTATTGTTAGAAATCTAAAAATCATCAAAATTAAACTTCCAATCCAACTCCGTTTTATACCACAATTGACCTTGAGAAACGACCAATGGACAATCAAAATTATTGGTATATAAAGCTCCAGTTCCAAGTCCTTGCGGCATTAAATTCTTCTGTAAAAAAGTCCATTGGGCGATGGCATTTAAACCAATATTCGATTCCAAAGCTGAGGTTATCCACCAGCCAATATTGTACTTTTCGGCTAATGAAATCCATTCTTTTGCGCCTCGAAAACCACCCACAAAACTAGGCTTCAAAATGATGTATTGGGGCTTGATTTTTTGTAATAAAGCTTCTTTTTCTACTAATGAAAAAACACCAATCAGCTCTTCGTCTAAAGCTATTGGAATTGGAGTGATTTTACACAGCTCTGACATCCTGTCAGTATTGTTTTTTTGGATAGGTTGTTCGATACTATGTAATTTAAATCCAGCCAGTTGTTTTAATTTATCTAAAGCTAAAGTTGTATCAAAAGCACCATTAGCATCGACCCGAATTTCGACTTGTTCCCGAGTGAAATGTTGCCGAATATAACGCAATAATTGCAATTCTTTATCGAAATCTATCGCTCCTATTTTAAGTTTCACACAACGAAAACCATCGGCTAGTTTTTCCTCTATTTGTTGCTTCATAAACGACTCCTCGCCCATCCAAACTAAACCGTTAATTTGGATACTTTTTTCTCCATTCGTAAAGTCCGATGGAAAGAGTAAAAAAGAGGTTGAACTTGCCAAAGATAGGAACGCCATTTCGACTCCAAATTGAATGGATGGGAATTCAATTAAAGCTTCCCAAAGTTGGTTTTCACCAAGCTGAATATGGTCGCAGGTCCACCGTAATTTTTCTTCATAATCAGATCGATCATCAATGCTCAAACCACGGAGGATTCCGCACTCGCCTATTCCTTTTTTACCGTTCTTTTCTAGAATGATAAACCAAGTTTCTTTCTCGGTCATCACACCGCGAGACGTTCCCGAAGGTCGTTTGAAATTAAGAATGTATTTGTGGTAAGTTGCTTTCAAGATGGGAATTGAATTTATTCTTTTTGTACTTCTAAATCAAGCTCTGTTTCATCTAAATGAAATATCATTTTATCATCAACTTGAACTAAAATAATTTTTAAAATAGAATATTTATTAGAATCATTACCAATACTGATGGCATAATTGTTATCATTAAATCTCCATTTAGCATCTTTTGTCATATCAGCTAGCATAGCAAACAATTTAGTTTTATCTAAAGTTGTTATTCTAAAATTTAAATTTTCTTCAAAGAGGAATGTTGCCGAACTAAAACTTTTTATAATATCGTTGAAATTAGGACTCTCCGGTTTTTTCAATATTTTAACTACTTTCCATTTACCTACAATATCTTTTTGGGTAAATTCTTGTGACAGGATTTGATTTGTAAATAATAAAATTGCAAATACTACTAGCTGTTTTTTCATAAAATGATTCCTAAAATCCGTGTCAATCCGTTATATCTCTATCATCAGTGTGCCAATTCTCAATCCTTCAACAGCCTCAGAACCCTGTCAAAATCACTACTAGGTAATCCTGCTTTTTGGAAGGTTTCGAAATCTAGTTTTACTTTTTGAGTCCAACTCAAGCTTTCGTTTACGTTCTGGAATTGGTATTTTTTGTAAATGGGTTTCGCCGATTTGTAGTTTTTGTTGAGCAAATAAGCGTGTGCCAGATTCATTTGTATCAACAATTCCGAGTCGTCTATTTTTTCGCCTTCTTTGAGTGTCTTGATGGCTTTTGCATATTGTTTGGTCATGATATAAGAATAGCCAAGCGCATTAAAATCAAGAGTTTTAGCTTTTCCATACAGCACAATCACTCCTATTTTCTCAATAGCTTCTCCGTATTTGCCTTCTTTTACTAAAAGGCCAACTTGGCTGCGTAAATCAGAATATATCTTATCTGATGGGCCTATTTCTTTTAAGCAAGCATTCCCTAAATCGGTATACACTTTCGATTTTTCGATAGGCAGTAGTTTTTGAAATTCCTGAAATTTGAATTCTTTTTGCATTCTACCCAAAACGCAAACACAAAAGTCATCAGAGGGGATAATTTTCTTTGCCAAATCGGTTGTCCTGCATTCCTTGAGTATTAGTTTTCGGTTTTCGAGATTCCAGCCGCTGCTCAATCTGGTGTTAACCCAAGGCACGACTTCCAAAATAATTTTCTGATTCATTACCCAATTCTTGCTTTCGAAACCAAACCACATTGCATTAGAATTTGGCAAAATGCATAAGGATTTATCGGCCGAAAGTCCTTTGGCGTCTTTGCTAACAGCTACATTTTGCTCATAACAAGCTTTAGTAGTAGTACCCGTTTTTTTGTATTCGGTAGCAGAAGTTTCGTTAGAAAAAATGGCATATTTGCATTTATCATCTCCTGAAATCTTGGACAGCAAAAACACTGCTCCAGCCGATCCTTGAGTAATTCCTGTCGGATCTGGAATGGATTTTAATACTGAAACCAAACTATTCGCCATTTGTTGATTCTGATCCAAAAGTGTGATTCTGTAGACGACTTCAGTGGTTCCAACTGGTAGATCTTCGGTTTTTATAACGATTCTATCTCTTGCTGAAACTATAATTTCTTTTTTGGTAGCCCGTTCCTTGTCCCAATATCCGTCTTTTTGTGCAAAAATGATATTGAACGAAATGCTGGTTAGTAGAACGAAAAGTATTTTATTTATATTCATTTTTATTAATTATTGATTGCCCTAGCCCTGATGGAAACGGCATCCTCTTGTGGCGGGGTTCGTCACAAGAGATTTAGTGTACAGCAGGAAATAGCTCCTGAAAACTACAATTCAATGCTTTCGCCAATTTCGAGTAGCATTAAATCTTTGCCTTTATTGAAAAACTTACGGATGGCTTCTTCGTGATTGATTTCGATGTAACCAAAAGTATCGTAGTGAACGCCCAATATCTTATCACATTCGACAAAATCTGAAGCGATGATGGCATCGTCGACATCCATTGTGAAATTGCTTCCTATGGGGAGGATTGCTAAATCAAGTTTGGTTCTCAAGGGGATGAGTTTCATATCCATCGTGAGAGCCGTATCGCCCGCAATGTAGATGTTTTTGTGTTCTCCTTCGACTACAAAACCGCCAGGATTTCCACCATAACTCCCGTCGGCAAAGGAACTAGAATGGACTGCACTGACATATTTCACTTTTCCAAAGTCAAAATTCCAGCTTCCGCCGTGGTTCATTGGATGGTATTTGAATCCTTTGTCCGCAAAATGAGTCGCAATTTCATAATTTGAAATGATTACCGCATTCGTTCTACCGAGAATATATTCGACATCAAGAATGTGATCGCCGTGCGCATGAGTCAGCAGAATATAATCGGCGTTGAGTTCGTTAATATTGATGTGAGACGCTTTGGGATTGGCAGAAATATAAGGATCCACTAAAACGTGTTTGCCCCCCACTTCGATTCCTAATGAGCCGTGACCGTAGCATGTTATTTTCATTTTAAAATAAATTAAGTGATTTTATCTTCCGCCCAAAAAGAGGTTTACAATAAGGTCTTGAATTAGCGAAATCATGCATACTGCTAAAAGTATCGAAAGTCCAAACGTACTCAAAGCTAATTTTTTTAACTCTGGGTCTAATGCTCTTGGTTCCTGATTTTTATAAACCGTAATTAAATGGTTCGTTAAAGGTAGGTAAGCCAATAAAAACAGGTATTGATCGATTTGAAAATTATTAATAATAGCAAAAATAACGACCAAAACCATTGCTGAAACGATTAGAAAATAATGGTATTTCTTGGCTTTGGCTGCGCCTATTTTTACAACTATAGTGTTTTTATTCGACTTTGTGTCGGAAGCTACATCGCGCATATTATTCAGATTCAAAACTCCTACGCTTAAAAAACCGATGGCGATTGCTGGCAAAAACAGGTCGTATTCTATTTGTTTGGAGTACAGAAAATTCACTCCTAAAGTACTTACTAAACCAAAAAACACAAACACAAATGCATCGCCATAGCCACGATATCCGTAAGCTGTATTGCCTACAGTGTAGCGAATTGCCGAAGCAATTGCCAAAATTCCCAAGACTAAATAAAATAAGGAATACCCCCAATTTGCCTCTCTAAAAGCAAAATAAATCAACAATATTGCCGAAATGAGTGTAAGAACTGAGGTGATAATTATGGCGCGTTTCATTGCTTTAGGTGAAATAGCTCCACTTTGTATGGCTCGTTTAGGGCCAATTCTATCTTCGTTATCGGTTCCTTTCATTCCGTCGCCATAATCGTTGGCAAAATTGGATAGGATTTGCAATCCAAGAGTTGTTAGGATTGCATAGCCAAATATTCTCCAATTGAAGACTTCGGTTGGCGTCAGGATGTTATCCGTTGGATAAGCCAAAGCATACATACTGCCCACAATTATTCCGGAAACTGATAAGGGTAAGGTTCTTAATCGTGCGGCTTGAATCCAATGTTTCATTTTAATTTTAGAGTTTTGATTTTAGATTTTAGATTCCGAGTTCTGATTTTTGATTTTTGATTTTTGATTTTTAAGTTTTGATTTTTAAGTTTAGATTTTTAAGTTTAGAAGTGTCGAATTTATCAATATAAAATCCAAACTCTATAATCTACAATACTATTACGGCAACCATTTTTTTTCGAAGTTGGGTTTTCTTTTTTCTAGGAAGGCGTTTCTACCTTCTTTAGCTTCTTCGGTCATGTAGGCTAATCGGGTGGCTTCTCCGGCAAAAACTTGTTGTCCAACCATTCCATCGTCGGTGAGATTCATTGCGAATTTTAGCATTTTAATGGATGTGGGTGATTTTTGCATAATTTCTTGTGCCCATTCAAAAGCGGTATCTTCTAGCTCTGCGTGCGGAATTACGGCATTTACCATTCCCATATCTAAGGCATCTTGAGCGGAATAATTTCTTCCTAGAAAGAATATTTCGCGAGCTTTCTTTTGTCCCACCATTTTGGCTAAATAAGCAGAACCATAACCGCCATCAAAACTGGTGACATCGGCATCAGTTTGTTTGAAAATGGCATGCTCTTTACTGGCTAAAGTCAAGTCGCAAACTACGTGGAGACTGTGTCCGCCGCCAACAGCCCAACCTGGAACTACGGCAATAACCACCTTTGGCATAAAGCGTATTAAACGTTGTACTTCGAGAATATTCAAACGATGCTGACCGTCGTCGCCTACATAGCCTTGATGACCTCTGGCATTTTGATCGCCACCAGAGCAGAAGGAATAAATACCATCTTTACTCGATGGTCCTTCGGCAGAAAGTAGCACTACTCCTATAGAAGTGTCTTCTTGGGCATCATAAAAAGCTTGATATAATTCTGAAGTGGTTTTAGGGCGAAAAGCATTGCGAACATCGGGTCTGTTGAAGGCTATTCGAGCCACACCATTGCATTTCTTATAGGTAATATCTTCGTATTCTTTGACGGTTATCCAGTCCATTGTATTCGTTTTAAATTACAAATGTAAAAATAGCGCATTTTTTAGATTTTTCTAATAATTCTTAAATTAAAAAAAAGGGAACGCAAGCAAAAAACCTAACGAAAATATTTTTTTTAACTATATTTGCACGCATTATAAATCAAAACAAACACTAAAATCTATTATCCTACTTTTTTGAGTAGGCAGGCTTTACAAAATTAAACACACGTATTTTAGCTCCTTAAAAAGTGTCTTTTATTTTAATTTTTTCATTTTATGATTTTTAAAAAGACCTTTTTATACAGCCTATTGTTAATAATTATTTGCTCATTCTCCAATGCGCAAGAGTTAGATAGTATTGCTTTAAAAAGGCAACCTAATTTACATTTTGCCGATAGTTCATCAGTACCTATAAACGAGACTCGTATAATTACAAAAGACACTGTTTTAAATCCAACGGTTCAAACTCCACAACAGCTACAAGATTCCCTTGCAAATATTTTTCCACCTAAAACTCGAGATTACAGAAGATTAGGCTATGATTCTTCAATCTATTTAGGAGCTGCAGTTATTGGTTTTGGTGTACTTTGGGTAATGCCAGAAAGTGCCACCAATTGGGATAAGGAGCAGATGAGAGAAAAGGGTATTATGTGGAAATGGAAAGAAAATGTAAAAGCAGGACCGATTTGGGACACTGACAACTGGGTTTTAAATTACGTCACCCATCCTTATTGTGGTGGTCTATATTATATGACCGCCCGAAGCAGTGGTTTTTCTATTTTTGAATCGTTTACCTATTCTGCTATAATGTCTACTTTCTTTTGGGAGTATGGGATTGAAGCTTTTGCCGAAGTGCCTTCAACTCAAGATCTTATTGCCACCCCTGTACTTGGCTCAGTGGTGGGTGAAGCCTTTTTTTACGCCAAGAAATCCATTGTGAAGCACGATAAAAAAGTATTGAAATCCAGAGTTTTAGGAATAACCACTTTGTTTTTTATTGATCCTTTTAATACCATTTTGGACGGATTTGGGTACAAACAAAAGGTCAAAACACAGATGAGTGTTGCTCCAATTGGATTTGATGCAAGTTCCAATAAAACAGTTTGGGGCATTAATTTCTCGGCTAGTTTTTAACTTAAACATAGGGAATTGTTGTCAATAAGACTATGAATTCCTTTTGATGCTCTTTCTAAATGTCGCTCTAAATGATGCTTTAAATTATGTCTAAACAAGATAGACTAAGCAGTATGTTTTAATCTCATTGCCAATTAAATGGTATCTTTGATAAACTATTAGCCCTTGTTTGATGAAAAAATATTCCTTCTCCCCAATCTCTCAGTCCAATGCTACTGTACTTATTCTTGGGACCATGCCTGGTGCACAATCT
>JAAFGY010000047.1 GCA_010365135.1 Flavobacterium sp. | reverse complement strand
TTAACTTTGGTTCAATATATCAATAAATTTATCTTTGATAGACCCATAAATAATATCAAAAATCAAATAATTTAATTACACCCAACGGGTTAAAGATAATAAAAATCTTATGAGCAATTATATTTTTTAACCACTTTTGATGTTTTAAAACACAGAAAATTATGAAAATAAATCCAAAATTTAAATTCCTAACAAACTGAATAGTGTCGATATTCGAAATTGTTGTAAATTTAAAAAACCCTTTTGAATCTTGAAATTCAAAAAGGTTTTAAGTAATTTTAATTAAAAAGTGGAGAATATCGGATTCGAACCGACCACCTCTTGCCTGCCAGGCAAGCGCTCTAGCCAAATGAGCTAATCCCCCAATTGTAGGGCGCAAATATAACATTTATTTGCAGCACAAAGCAAATTTCGAAAAAAAATATCATGCTTCCCCTAATATTTTTAACTTTACATCAAAATCTGTACAATGGCCATTCCAAACCCAAACGGTTTCCTACTCACAATGATCGAAAATAAAATCGCAACCCTCGAATTTGGCCATCCTGCGAGCAATTCTTTGCCGAGTGATTTATTGAAGCGATTGACCCATGAACTTAATACTTTAAGTCAAAACATTGAAGTTTCGGTTATCGTTTTAAAAAGTAGTGGTTCTGGAGCGTTTTGTGCCGGCGCTTCTTTCGATGAACTTTTAGCAGTTTCAAATCACGAAGAAGCAACCCTATTTTTTTCAGGTTTTGCCAATGTCTTGAATGCAATGCGCAATTGTTCAAAAATAATTATTGGTAGAATTCACGGAAAAGTTGTTGGTGGTGGAGTCGGAATTGCTGCTGCTTGCGATTATGCTTTGGCAACAACGGAAAGCGCCATAAAATTATCAGAATTGGCCATTGGAATTGGTCCTTTTGTGATAGAACCAGCCGTAAGTAGAAAAATCGGAAAAACCGCTATGACTGAAATGACGGTGGAAGCAGATTGGAAATCGGCTTCTTGGGCCAACCAAAAAGGACTTTATGCAAAGATATTTGCAACAACAGCGGAATTAGATGTTGAAATAAAAGTTTTTGCCAATAAATTTGCACGTTACAATCCAGACGCATTATTCGAAATGAAAAAAGTGTTTTGGGAAGGAACCGAAAATTGGAATACTTTGCTTTATGAAAGAGCCGAAATTTCAGGAAGATTAGTGCTTTCTCCTTTTTCCAAAAATGCTTTAATCCAATTAAAAAATAAGCAATGATACCTCTCATCTTACTTTTGCAACGAACTACTATTGAAGAAAAATTAAAACACTCTCCCAACACGGGCTATCAAATTGGAGTGCTCATCGGTTCGTTTTTACCCTTTGTTTTATTGCTTGGCGTTGCTTATTGGATGTATTATCGGGCGAAAAAAGCAGACAGCAACGAGTAAATTCATTAAATTTGCACTCAAATAAAAACAGAATGAGCAAAATCAGGATTACAAAGCAGTTTGGTTTCGAAACGGGCCACGCCCTTTACGGTTACGACGGCAAGTGCAAAAACGTACACGGTCACAGTTATAAATTGTCCGTTACTGTTATTGGAACGCCCATAAATGATATAACAAAAGTGAAAAATGGGATGGTGATTGATTTTACTGATTTAAAAAAGATTGTAAAAGAAGAAATCGTCGATCAGTTTGATCACGCCTCTGTTTTTAATAAAAATACGCCTCACGTAGAATTGGCCAACGAATTACAATCGCGTGGGCATTACGTAATTTTGGTAGATTATCAACCCACGAGCGAAAATATGGTAGTCGATTTTTCGAAAAGAATCATCAGCAGATTGCCCGAAAACATTGCTCTTTTTTCATTGAAATTGCAAGAAACTGAATCTTCATTCGCAGAATGGTTTGCCAATGATAATCGGTAAAAATTCGGATACGGATACTTAAATTTTACGAATTAAAGATTGGGTAATTCATTCTTAATCATCAGAATTTGAGAAAATTGTGAAATTCTTGTTGTAAAAACCTCTAATTTAGCCTTATGCAGATTACGCCAAACAAAAAAATATATTTTGCCTCCGACCAGCATTTTGGTGCGCCAACTCCTGAACTAAGTTTTCCCCGAGAACAAAAATTCGTGGCTTGGCTCGACGAGGTCAAAAAAGATGCAGAAGCCATTTTCTTGCTAGGCGATTTATTCGATTTTTGGTTCGAATATAAAACGGTGGTTCCCAAAGGTTTTATTCGAGTTTTAGGCAAATTGGCCGAAATTCGCGACAGCGGAATTCCCATTTATTTCTTTGTGGGCAACCATGATTTGTGGATGAATGATTATTTTCAGAAAGTACTTAACATTCCTATTTATCACAATAATCAGGAATATTCTTTCAACGGCAATACCTTTCTTATCGGTCACGGCGACGGAAAAGGGCCTGGCGACAAAGGCTATAAACGAATGAAAAAAATCTTCACAAATCCGTTGTCAAAATGGTTGTTCCGATGGCTGCATCCCGACATTGGCGTCCGATTGGGACATTATCTTTCCGTAAAAAACAAACTGATTTCTGGTGAAGAAGATGTGAAATTCCTTGGTGAAGAAAACGAATGGCTCATTCTGTATTGCAAAAGAAAACTTGAAACCAAGCATTACAATTACCTTGTTTTTGGTCACCGTCATTTACCTTTAAAAATATCCGTTGGCGACAACTCTGAATATATTAATCTAGGCGATTGGATTGGTTATTTTACCTATGGCGTTTTTGATGGCAAAACTTTTGAATTAAAGAAGTTTGAGCCTAAAAACGCATAATTATTTTGGATTTTCGTGTTCGTCTAAATCTTTTTGCAAATCCAGATTTCTAAATGCGGGCAATTTAATTCCCGTAAAAACCACGATAATAAGCGTCATGCTTCCGCCAAAAACCACCGCGGCAACCGTTCCCATCAATTTTGCAGTCAATCCGCTTTCGAAAGCACCTAACTCATTAGACGATCCAACAAAAATCGAATTCACCGCGGCCACACGACCACGCATAGAATCTGGAGTTTTGAGTTGCAAAATCGTTTGACGAATCACGACCGAAATTCCATCGGCAACACCGCTCAAAAATAAAGCAAGAACCGACAACCAAAACCAAGTGGAAATTCCAAAAATAATAGTAAAAACGCCAAAGGCGAAAATAGCCATTAAAAGCTTTTTTCCCGCATTTTTATAAAAAGGAAGATGTGCCGAAACAAACATCGTCAATAAAGCACCCACTGCCGGCGCAGCCCTTAAAACCCCAAAACCTTCTGGTCCAACTTTTAGAATATCTTGAGCAAAAATCGGCAAAAGTGCCACAGCTCCGCCAAAAAGAACCGCGACCATATCGAGGGTTAAAGCGCCAAAAATAGTTTTATTAGTATAAACAAATTTTACACCTTCTTTCAAACTTTCCATTATAGGTTCACCAATTTTTGGATTCAAAATAGGCTTAGTTGAAATTTGTGTCAAAATCAATAAGGCAAAAACGGAACACCCAAAAATGGAACACATCGACCAATGGACTCCGATCCAAGTGATAGAAAATCCTGCAACTGCAGGTCCAACAACAGCGCCAATTTGCCAAACAGAACTGCTCCAAGTAGCGGCATTGGGATAGGCACTTTTAGGAACAATTAAAGATAAAAGTGAAAAGATAGTGGGCCCCAAAAACGCCCGAACTAAACCTCCTAAAAAAACCAAAAAATAAATAGAATACAAAATAGTCTGGGTCGACCAATCACTCACCACTCTGGGCCAAGTCAATAAAAACAACCCAAAACTAATGATGGAAAATCCAAAAATACATTTCAGGAGCATTCCTTTTTTTTCCTTTTGATCCACAATATGTCCGGCAAACAAAGCCATTGCAATTGCCGGAATTACTTCCATCAATCCAATTATTCCTAGCGAAAGGGCACTTTTTGTCAAACTATACACTTGCCATTCGATGATTATAAACTGCATAGACCATGCAAAAACCATCGCAAATCGTAACAACAAAAACATATTGAATTCTCTAAAACGCAAAGCTGCGTAAGGATCTCTAACTTTAACTTCCATAATTTTTACTTAATATCTTTCAATCGCAATTGCACGGAAGTTCTACCATTCCATTCGTTCTCATCTATGCAAAAAACCGCTTCAAACGGCTTTTTATTTGTTGTCAATTCCATTTTATTCCCTAATCCAAAACCTATTGCTCCTATTCCTTCAGAATTATTTTGACGTACAAATAGTTTTAAATGTTCGTCATCGGCTCCCAGTTTTTGAGCATAACCGGTGTCTTTTGCATTTTTGGTTAGGAAAACTGGAGTCATATTTTGCGGCCCAAAAGGTTCGAATTGCTTTAAAATTCGAGTCAGTTTTGGAGTGATATCCGATAAATTGATTTCGGCATCAATCGAAATTTCTGGTGTCAACATATCGGGATGAATGGTTTCTTCAACCACTTTTTCGAAAGCATTTTTGAACGCCAGATAATTTTCTTCCAACAAAGTCATTCCCGCCGCATACATATGTCCGCCAAATTGCTCTAAATGATTAGAACAAGCTTCCAAAGCATTATAAATATCAAAGCCTTTGACAGAACGCGCCGAAGCAGCATATTTATCGCCACTTTTGGTGAAAACCAAGGTCGGACGATAATATGTTTCGATCAATCTAGAAGCCACAATTCCAATCACGCCTTTGTGCCAGTCTTCCTGAAAAACCACCGATGTAAATCGTTTTTCTTCATTATTCTCTATAATCTGACCCAATGCTTCTTGAGTAATTCGTTTGTCTAAATTTTTCCTTTCGGAATTATAGGCTTCAATTTCGGATGCAAACTGCTGAGCTTGCTCAAAATCAAATTCCGTCAACAATTCGACAGCGTGATTGCCGTGTTTGATCCGTCCCGCTGCATTAATTCTGGGTGCAATGATAAAAACCACATCGGTAATATCCAATGTTTTCTTTTTTATCTGATGTGTCAAAGCTTTAAATCCAGGTCTCGGATCAGAATTAATAATTTGCAAACCAAAATAAGCCAAAATTCTGTTTTCTCCCGTCATCGGAACAATATCGGCTGCAATTGCAGTAGCCACCAAATCCAAATACGAAGTCAAATCTTCGATGGTTTGGTTTCGGTTTTCGCCCAATGCTTGGATCAATTTGAAACCAATGCCGCAACCACACAATTCATAATAAGGATAGGTACAATCGTCTCGTTTTGGATCCAAAACAGCTACGGCTTCGGGCAGCAAATTTCCTGGCCGGTGGTGGTCGCAAATGATGAAATCTATGTTTCTCTCTTTTGCGTAAGCGACGTGATCGATGGATTTTATACCACAATCCAAAGCAATAATCAACGAAAAACCATTGTCGTCGGCAAAATCAATTCCTTTAAATGAAATGCCATAACCTTCATCATAACGATCCGGAATATAAGTAGAAACACCGGGATAGTACGTTTTCAAATACGAAGAAACTAAGGAAACTGCCGTTGTCCCATCGACATCATAATCGCCAAACACGAGAATATTTTCGCCGTTTTCAATCGCCAGTTCTATGCGTTCAACCGCCTTGTCCATATCTTTCATCAAGTACGGATTGTGCAAATCTCCTAAAGTCGGACGAAAAAATTGTCTAGCTTGTTCGAAAGTTTCAATGCCACGTTGCACGAGAAGCGTCGCGACAACTTCCTCCACATTCAAAGTTTCAGCCAGTAGTTTTACCTTTTCGTCAGAAGGTTTTGGTTTGAGGGTCCAGCGCATATTTAATTACGAATTGAGAATTACGAATTAGGATTTTATGATAAGGACAAATTTAGTTTAAAATAGCTAAAGAATTTAAGACCAAAAGAAATTAACCGCAGATTCGCAGATTTTATAAAATCATTGAAAAAAATCTGCGAATCTGTGGTAAAACCCAATAAGCTAAATCAAAAGATTGTACTTTTGATCAATATTCAAAATCAAACAAAATGCAAATTCAAGGACAAATTGTTGACATCCCAAACCGACGCATTTATGCTGGCGAAATCACGGTCGAAAACGGAAAGATCAGTTCAATAATAGAAAAAAATCACGAGGTAAAAAATTATATTATGCCCGGATTTATCGATTCCCACATTCATATCGAAAGTTCGATGCTCGTTCCGTCAGAGTTTGCAAAAATTGCCGTGCTTCACGGAACGGTTGCCACAATTTCCGATCCGCACGAAATTGCTAATGTTCTAGGAACCGCCGGCGTTTACTATATGATTGAAAATGGTAAAAAAGTGCCGTTGAAGTTTCATTTTGGCGCTCCATCTTGTGTTCCTGCAACAATTTTCGAAAGTGCTGGAGCTGTTATCGATTCGGAGGGAATCAAGGAATTAATGGCTTCACCCGACATTTATTATTTGGCCGAAATGATGAATTATCCCGGCGTTTTATTCGATGATCCAGAAGTCTTGAAGAAAATTGAATGGGCTAAACATTTCGAAAAACCCGTTGATGGTCACGCTCCCGGATTGCGAGGTGAACCCATAAAAAAATACATTTCGGCAGGAATTTCAACGGACCACGAATGCTTCACTTTTGCAGAAGCCGAAGAAAAATTAGCGCTCGGAATGAAAGTGCTTATTCGCGAAGGAAGTGCCGCCAAAAACTTCGAAGCACTCATCGATTTACTTCCAGAAAATTATCAAAATATGATGTTTTGCTCCGACGACAAACATCCCGACGATTTGATTATTGGTCATATTAATTTGCTTTGTGCGCGAGCTGTTGCCAAAGGAATTGACGTTTTTAAAATCCTGCAAGCCGCTTGCGTAAATCCCATAAATCATTATAAAATGAACGTGGGTTTATTACAAGAAAACGATGCTGCCGATTTTATCGTCGTCGAAAATTTGGTTGATTTTAAAGTCCTGCAAACTTATATTGACGGGGAATTAGTTGCTGAAAACGGTATGTCATTTGTAAAACACATTCCATTCGAAACGCCTAATAATTTCAACATTACTTCCAAAGAAATCAAAGATTTTGAAGTCTCGGGTTCGGGTTCTAAAATTCGTGTAATCGAAGCTTTAGAAGGACAATTAATTACCAATGAAATTCATCACAAATCCTTAATCGTCGATGGCAAAATTGTTTCAGATACCGAAAATGATATTTTAAAAATGGCAGTCGTGAATCGGTATGAAAACACAAAACCAGCGATTGCTTTCATCAAAAATTTTGGTTTGAAAAAAGGAGCGATTGCCAGTTCCGTGGCACACGATTGTCATAATATTGTGGTCGTTGGTACTTCTGATGAAGAAATTTGCAATGCCGTTAATTTGATTATCAAAAATACTGGTGGAGTTTGCGCCGTGAATGGTTCTAAAAACAAAATGCTTCCCCTGCCCGTTGCAGGAATTATGAGCGATAAAAATGGTTGGGAAACTGGAAAATTATATCAAGAAATTGATGCGATGGCGAAAGAATTGGGCAGTAATTTGAAAGCTCCTTTTATGACGCTTTCGTTTATGGCTTTGCTCGTAATTCCCGATTTAAAACTATCCGACAAAGGTTTGTTTAGCGGGAATAGTTTTTCGTTTGTGGATTTGGAAGTTGGAAATTTAGGCCACAGATGACACGGATTCAACTGATTTTCACAAATACTTAGAAATTAAAACACATAGAAAAATCCGTTTTTATCCGTTCAATCTGTGTCATCTTTGGCTAAAAAATTAGGCTTTCAATGTCAAAGCTTCTCCTTCAAATTTAATTCCATCCCATCCTAAAGTGATGAAATTACGAATGTTTTGGTGGTTTGTTCCTGTTGGATTTCCTTTTACTTCTTCAAAATAATAAGCTCCAAAACACGCTAATGTTTCCGCTTGAGATAAATTGTGCAATTGTGCAAAAGCAAATAATTTGCAAGAACCCGAGTTTTGCCCTGCTTCATTGTGTTGTGTTCCATTATCGAATGTTGTTGGAGTAAAATCGTAATTTTCCTCAATAACAGCAATGGTTTCTGGAAATGTAATTGTGTTTGGGGTTTGTTTTAGTTTTTCTAAAAAAGAGGTGATGCTCATTATATATTTTATTAATTCTAATTGTTATTTTTAACAGCAGATTCGCAGATTTTTTTTATTTTAAATCCTTCAAATTTTAAAAAATTAATAATTGAAAAATCTGTGAATCTGCGGTTAAAATATTTTTCTCAACTATGAATTTTCAATTCGTGCTGATTTACTTTCCTTAGTTATCATTTTCCCCGCAACCACTACCACAATTTCTCCTTTTGGGGGTTTATTTTCAAAATGCGTCAACACTTCTCTTACCGTTCCACGAACATTTTCTTCGTGCAATTTTGATAATTCTCTTGAAACGCAAATTTGTCGGTCTTCGCCAAAATAGGTAATGAATTCGGCTAATGTTTTTACTAATTTATGTGGTGAAACATATAAAATCATCGTGCGAGTTTCATCGGCAAGAGCCAAATATCGGGTTTGCCTTCCTTTTTTCTCCGGCAAAAATCCTTCGAAAACGAATTTGTCATTCGGCAAACCGCTATTGACCAAAGCAGGTACAAAAGCTGTTGCACCCGGCAAACATTCCACCTCAATTTTATTTTCAACACAAGCGCGAGTCAATAAAAATCCGGGATCGGAAATCGCTGGCGTCCCCGCATCCGAAATCAAGGCAATGGTTTCTCCTGCTTTCAAACGTGAAATTAAATTCTCCACTGTTTTGTGTTCGTTGTGCATATGATGGCTGTGCATGTGCGTCCCAATGTCGAAATGTTTCAATAATTTTCCGCTAGTTCGAGTGTCTTCGGCGAGAATCAAATCGACCTCTTTGAGAATCCGAATGGCTCGAAAAGTCATATCTTCAAGGTTGCCAATGGGCGTTGGAACAATGTATAATTTACCCATTTAAACGAATTTTTTCTCGATGATTTCTATAAATCGTTGTTCGTAATCTTCTTTTCCTTGCCAACTATTGTAATCTGGTTTTACCATATCTTCGATAAAATTTTGAGCTTCTTCAAAACTGTCGAAAGTTATTAATTGGTTCATCACTCGGTTATAATCTTCATCACTATTGCCAAAAAGATGTTTTACAAAAGCAATTCTATCATTCAAACCAATACTTATTCCTATTGGCTGTTTATCCACTGTAGCCGCCTTTATAGGCTCGATATCTTTTGAACTAACTTGAATTTCAGCCAAAAGGTCGTCTCTTTCTTCTTGCATATTTGCTTCTTTTGGAAGCTCAAAATCTAATGGATTTACCTTATGGTGGTCCACTTTTACAAAATGTGTTTCCTTGTAATCCGAACCCAATAACTCTTCAAAAGAAATTTGAATAGACTCCAATTTTTTAGGCGTTTCTTGCTCCTCGGCAGATTCAACATCTAATTCAAAAGCAGGCAAAAACCCGATGTCTTCCAATTTTGCTGGTTCATCCTCCATTATTTCTTCCCCTTCACCCTCTTCATCAGGTTCTGTTTCGTTAAATTCAACTTCGGTTGATGGCGTACTTTCTTCCTCTGCAATTTCATCTTCGTCGTTTTCTTGGTCAACAACTTCCTCTTCGATAATTTCTTCTTTAACAACTTCTTCTTCTTCAATAGCATTATCAACAACAATTTCTATCTTCGTCATTGCCGGCTTAACTTCTGTCAAATGATGTTCTTCGAAAAATTGTTTCATTTTTGCTACAACTTCGGCTTGACCAATGGTGGGTTTTGCACCTTCGAAATGTTCTTCAACAAATTGTAAAATCGCCAATTTTTCATATAATTTCCTTGTTTCAATACACAATTGATTGATGTCGGATTTGTTTTTCATTTGCAATACTCTGTGTGCAATGCTCATTAAGTCGGCTTCCAATTTTTTCTTCATAACTTTTGAAATTATAGTGAGTAAGGTGTGTCTTTTTTAATAAATTTGTTTCGTTACAAAGTAATAAAAACTAATCCTTTTTAAAGGCAGAAAAATACAAAATGTTTCTCGAAAATACAGTAAATCATAAAGAACAATTTGGTTGGATCGAAGTTATTTGCGGTTCAATGTTTTCGGGCAAAACCGAAGAACTTATTCGCAGACTCAAACGAGCGCAATTTGCCAAACAAAAAGTAGAAATATTTAAACCCACTATCGACACGCGTTACCACGACGAAATGGTTGTGTCGCACGATGCCAATGAAATTCGCTCTACGCCAGTTCCGGCAGCAGCCAATATTGCTATTTTGGCTCAAGGTTGCGATGTGGTTGGTATTGACGAAGCCCAGTTTTTTGATGACGAAATTGTGAAAATTTGCAATGATTTGGCCAACCAAGGCATTCGTGTTATTGTTGCTGGATTAGATATGGATTTTAAAGGAAATCCTTTTGGACCAATGCCAGCATTAATGGCTACTGCCGAATATGTGACTAAAGTTCACGCCGTTTGCACTCGAACAGGAAATCTAGCGAATTATAGTTTTAGAAAAACCGACAACGATAAACTCGTTATGCTCGGCGAAACCGAAGAATACGAACCGTTGAGTCGCGCTGCTTACTTTTATGCAATGAAAAAGGATGATGAGAAGTTAAAACCTTAAACCCTGTCAGAGTTTTGAACTCTGACAAGGATTTTAAGATAGAAAAAAGCAAATTTTATTTCTTGTATGGTTTAATTCTGTATCTTTATACATACAAAAAATAGATAGTGACAGCAGTATTTTTTTAATTTCATTAACTCCGAAATTCGCTGATAATATTTACAGAATTTTTTATTGTACTCTAAAAAAGTTAGATTCTTTACTTTAACTATGAAAAACCTCGAAAAAATCCTCCACGCCAAAAGATTTGGAGAAAGTAACACCGCAATTGACACTATTTCTATCGATAGCCGTTCCTTGCAAAACAATAAAAACACGTTGTTTTTTGCTTTAGTTGGGCCCAATAATGATGCTCACATTTACATTTCAAACTTAATCGAAAAAGGCGTTCAAAACTTTGTCGTAACTCACATTCCAGAAGGATTATCAAGCAAAGCTAGGTTTTTGGTTGTCGAAAACACTTTGGAAGCCTTGCAAGAATATGCGGCTTATCACCGAAGTCTTTTTAAATTTCCGGTTTTTGGCTTGACAGGAAGCAACGGAAAAACCATAGTAAAAGAATGGTTGAATTTTCTTTTAAGTCCCGATTTTAATATTATTCGAAGTCCAAAAAGTTACAATTCGCAAGTTGGCGTTCCGCTATCGGTGATTTCGATTAACGACAAGCACAATCTTGGAATTTTTGAAGCGGGAATTTCAAAAATGAATGAGATGGAAAAACTGGAAACCATCATCCGACCAACTATTGGAATTATTACAAATATTGGGTCAGCACACGATGAAGGTTTTGAAGATTTGGAGAAAAAAATCAAGGAAAAGCTTAAACTTTTCAAACATTCGAAACTACTCATTTATCAAAAAAACAAAGTCGTTGATGCACTTATCGAATCCAAAATAAAAGCGTTTTCATGGAGTTACAGCGATAAAACTGCCGATGTTTTTGTTACCAAAAAAGCAATCGATGACAAAACGATTCTGCAAATTCGAAATGGCAAAGATAATTTCGAAATCCGAATTCCTTTTCAAGACGAGGCTTCGATTGAAAATGCGGTTACTTGTTTAATGGTTTTATTGAGTTTTAAATACGATAAAACTACGATTCAAAACCGCATGCAATGGCTGTATCCAGTTGAAATGCGCTTAAAAGTAAAAACTGGAATCAATAACACGACACTCATTGACGATAGTTACAGTTCAGATTTTCAGTCGTTAAAAATTGCTTTGGATTTTCTGGAAAGTCAAAAACAATACAAAAACAAAACGCTAATCTTATCGGATATTTTCCAAAGCGGTTTGTCGAATGATGAATTATATAGCAAAGTTGCCCAATTAATTAAAAACAACAAAATCAATAGAGTTATAGGAATTGGCGAAACCATTACGGCTTATAAACACAAGTTTATCAATTGCGTTACTTTTAAAACCACCTCCGACTTTTTTCTGAATTTCAACTATTTGAATTTCGTCAATGAAACGATTTTGATAAAAGGAGCAAGACATTTTCAATTTGAAGAAATCGTTGCGGCATTAGAAGAGAAAACACACGAAACGGTTCTGGAAATCAACCTGAATTCCATTAGCCACAATCTGAGTTTTTTTAAATCGAAATTAAAACCAACTACTAAAATGATGGTAATGGTCAAAGCTTTTGGTTATGGAAGCGGTGGATTTGAAATTGCTAAACTGCTTGAACATCATAAAGTAGATTATCTAGGCGTGGCTTTTGCCGATGAAGGAATTTCGCTAAAAAATGCTGGAATTACTTTACCAATAATGGTTTTAAATCCAGAAACGACCAGTTTTTCTGCGATTATACAATACCAATTAGAACCCGAAATTTATAGTTTAAAAGGTTTAAATGCTTTTTTAAAAATTGCCGAAAAGCGCAAACTGAAACATTTCCCCATTCACATCAAACTGGACACAGG
This sequence comes from Flavobacterium sp., assembly GCA_010365135.1. GTDB lineage: Bacteria > Bacteroidota > Bacteroidia > Flavobacteriales > Flavobacteriaceae > Flavobacterium. The sequence continues at coordinate 10,375 of JAAFGY010000047.1, read as the reverse complement.
AATGCACCGTTTGGGTTTCGAAGAAGGAAATTTAGACGAATTAATTGCCATTCTAAAAGACAATAAATTCGTAGCGGTAAAAAGCATTTTGTCCCATATGGCTACGAGCGATGATTTAGAACATCAAGAATTTGCGCATTCCCAAATGGATTTATTCGAAAAATTATCCTCCAAATTGATGAGAGAATTGCAAATAAAACCTATTCGTCATATATTAAATACTTCGGGAATTAGTAATTTTCCGCAAGCGCAATACGATATGGTTCGCCTGGGAATTGGGCTTTATGGCGTTTCCAATGATGTGGAAGAACAAAAATATTTGGAAAACGTGGGTACATTAAAATCTATAATTTCTCAAATTAGAACGATTCAAGCTGGCGAAAGCGTGGGGTATGGAAGACGTTTTGTTGCCGATAAACCCACACAAATTGCTACAATCCCAATTGGTTATGCCGATGGAATTTCGAGACATTGGGGAAATGGCGTTGGTTTTGTAACTATAAATAATAAAAAAGCAACCATCGTCGGCAGTATTTGTATGGATATGTTGATGGTTGATATTACCGAAATCAATTGCAAAGAAGGAGATTCTGCAATCATTTTTGGCGAAAGCCCAACAGTCACTTTTATGGCGAATCAACTGCAAACCATTCCTTATGAAATCCTGACTAGTATTTCACAAAGAGTGAAGAGAATTTTTTACAGAGAATAATGTTTTTTTTAAAATAAACATCTATATTCGTATTAAATTTAACATAAAAACAAAGGATTATGGGATTCGTAAGCGATTTTAAAGTCTTTTTAATGAAAGGCGAAATAATAATTTTGGCAACAGCCGTAATTATTGGTGGTGCTTTTGGTAAAGTTGTAACCTCTTTAACAAATGACGTTTTGATGCCGCCCATTGGATTACTTTTAGGAAAAGTGGATTTCAAGAACTTGAAAGTTGTGCTACAAGACGGCATTCCTGCGGTGATGGAAAATGGAGCCGAAAAAGTTCCAGGCGTTGCAGAAGTAGCTATCAATTATGGCGCTTTTATACAAACCATTTTAGATTTTGTAATTATTGGTTTTTGTATTTTTATAGTTTTAAAAGCGTACGAAAAAACAAAAAAGAAAGAAGAAATTGTTGTTCTTGCAGCAGCTATCCCAACTCAAGAAGAATTGCTTACAGAAATCCGAGATTTGTTGAAAAAGTAATCTCATAGAGGCTAATATTCTAAGTTAAAAGAACTACTGATAAATCTGAGTAACTCAGCACCTCAGAACCTTAACAACTTACAAAAAAACCGCTACATTATGTATTCTAACCAAACCGCGCTCAATAGCGTGGTTCTTTTTTAATTTTGTTACAAATATAACAATTTGTTATTTTTTGTGAACGGTCTTGTTTTCGCTTGAATATTACTTATTTTTGTATCTCAAAATTAGAAACAAAATTTAAAATAAATAATATGAAACTTGCAGTTGTAGGAGCCACTGGAATGGTTGGCGAAATAATGTTAAAAGTATTAGAAGAAAGAAATTTTCCATACACAGAATTAATCTTGGTTGCATCAGAAAAATCAGTTGGGAAAATTATCGAATTCAAAGGGCAAAAACACACCGTTGTTGGGTTGCAAACTGCTGTTGATATGAAACCCGAAGTGGCGGTTTTTTCGGCTGGAGGTCAAACTTCATTAGATTGGGCACCAAAATTTGCTGCCGCCGGAACTACCGTAATCGACAACTCGTCGGCCTGGAGAATGGATCCAACCAAAAAATTAATCGTTCCCGAAATCAATGCAAACGAATTGACAAAAAACGATAAAATCATTGCCAATCCAAACTGTTCTACGATTCAAATGGTTTTGGCTTTAGCGCCTTTGCACAAAAAATACAACATCAAACGCGTGGTGGTTTCTACTTACCAATCCATTACCGGAACAGGTGTAAAAGCCGTTCAACAATTCGAAAACGAATGTGCTGGAATTGAAGGCGATATGGTTTATAAATACAAAATCAACCGTAACTGTATTCCACAATGCGATAGTTTTGAGCCAAATGGTTACACTAAAGAAGAAATGAAATTGTCTAATGAAACCAAAAAAATATTAGGTGATAATTGTGTAGCGGTTACTGCAACAGCCGTTCGTGTGCCAGTCGTTGGTGGTCATAGCGAAGCCGTAAATGTGGAATTTAGCAATGATTTTGATGTAAACGAAGTACGAACAATTTTAAGTCAAACTGATGGAATTGTGGTTCAAGATAATTTGGACACTTTTACCTATCCAATGCCAAGATATTCCGAAGGAAAAAATGAGGTTTTTGTAGGACGAATTCGCCGCGACGAAAGCCAAGCAAATACTTTAAATATGTGGATTGTAGCCGATAATTTAAGAAAAGGTGCTGCAACAAATACCATTCAAATTGCGGAGTATTTGGTAGCCAATAATTTGGTTTAAAATAATTTGGGCGTGACCCTCCGTAAAAACTACGGGTCGGGCTGTACGTTCCCGCTTTTTTTCCAATTGCCACGGGTTTGAACCCGTGGCAATTGAAAAAAAGAGCTCCACTTCCATCCCTCACGCAAACAAAAGTGAGGTAAATAACAAAAATGCTGTATAAATCCGGTTAACTTTAAATAATGTTAAAGTTAATCGGATTTTTTATTTTCAATTTCTATATTTGCAGCCAATGAAAAAGAAATTTGTCCTACTCAATTATTTCTTGATGGTTGCAGTGTTATTTTCGATGCTGTTTCAATCAGTGCATAGTTATGAGCATTTGGCAAAACAACTTTCTGAAAAAAAATGCCATCACGAATCCTCTTCCAAACACCAAATCACGCACCAACACCACAAGTTTGATCATTGTTTTGTGTGTGATTTTACATTAAGCAATTTTATTTCTTCGGATATTTCATATTTTGAATTCAAAAAAATAATTATTCCTACTGGATCTTCTTCTTTCAAATCCAGAGAAATTACCCAATTCTTCAAAGGAAGCCTTTTTGCGCTTCGTGCTCCTCCGATTTTTATTGTTTAAAATGTTTTAGCAAATTCTAAAGACCTGACAGGTTTTTAAAACCTGTCAGGTCTGATCTTTAATATAACAATAAAATCATTTCAAATGAAAAAATACCTAGTCGCCCTTTTGATAGGGTTTTCGGCACTGCTTCAGGCTCAAGAAACTACAGAAATAAAGCGAGATACCCTACATAAAAACAAACCATTTACATTAGACGAAGTAATTGTTTCGACCGCTTTCAATAAAATACAAACGCAAAATGTGATGAAAGTCGAACATTCGACCATCAAAGAATTGCAGAAAAAAGGAATGGCAACTTTAATCGAAGGTTTAGCAACCATTCCGGGTGTTTCACAAGTTTCGACTGGAACATCTATTGGCAAACCTGTCATTCGAGGTTTGAGTGGCAATAGAGTTTTAGTGTATTCGCAAGGAGTTCGCCTAGAAAATCAACAATTTGGCGACGAGCACGGTTTGGGATTAAACGATTCTGGCGTCGAAAGTGTCGAAGTTATAAAAGGCCCAGCTTCTTTGCTGTATGGCTCGGATGCTTTGGGTGGCGTTTTGTATTTTAATTCAGAAAAATTCGCCGAAGCGAATACTTTTAAAACAAATTTCAGTCAGAAATTTTTATCTAATACTTTAGGAAGTAATTCTTCTTTGGGATTAAAAACGTCAACCGATAATTGGAAATTTTCTGCAAGAGGAACTTATGACGCGCATTCTGACTATAAATTGCCTGACGGAAATCGTGTAACAAATACTCGTTACAATGAAACCGATTTTAAAACTGGAATTGGTTACAGCAATTCGAAATTCTCGAGTGTTTTCAGATATAATTTCAATAAATTGGATTTGGGAATTCCGGAAAATGGAGTTGCCGAACAAACCGAAAGCAAAAAAACAGCATTTCCAAGCCAAGCCATTGATAATAATTTGTGGAGTTTGAACAATATTATTTTCTTCAAAAATTCAAAATTAGACGTCAATTTGGGATATATTGACAATGACCGAAGCGAATTAGCCGCAGGCAATACTGCAGTTTTGCATATGAAATTGAAGACTTTCAATTACGATGCCAAATACCATTTGCCAAAATTGGGGAAAATAGAAACCATTGTTGGAATTCAAGGAATGCACCAAACCAATGCCAATTTTGGAGAGGAATATTTAATTCCGGATGCTAAAACCAATGATTTTGGAATTTTTGGAACTGGAAATTACGAGTGGAAAACCAATGTAATTCAAGCGGGAGTCCGTTTTGATACTCGAAAAATTGCCAGCGAAAGCAAGGGAAATATTGGCAACGAAGGTTATTTTGAAGCTCTCGACAAATCGTACAACAGTTTTAATGCTTCTTTAGGTTACAAAACAAATTTGGCTACCGATTTCATTTTGCGAGCCAACTTAGCTTCTGGATTTCGTGCGCCAAATTTGGCTGAATTGACGTCAAACGGTGTTCACGAAGGAACCAATCGCTATGAAATTGGCAATTCAAATTTGAAAACCGAACAGAATGTTCAAACTGACTTGAATTTAGAATTCAAAAACAGCCATTTTGAATTTTTTGCTAATGGTTTTTATAATACAATAAACAATTACATCTATACTTCACCTGCGGGAACACAAATTAATGGTTTCGATGTTTTTGATTATGTTCAGAATAATGCTCGTCTTTTTGGTGGTGAAATCGGACTGCATTTTCACCCACATCCTTTGGATTGGCTGCACATAGAAAGTAATCTTGAAACCGTTACGGGCAAAAAAAAGAATGGAGATTATTTACCCTTAATTCCTGCAAATAATTGGAATAACACCATTAGAGCAGAATTTAAAATTAAAAACTGGTTGGAAGATGGCTTTGCTTCCTTGAATGTTTCTTCTACGTTCCATCAAAATAATGTGAGTGGTTTTGAGACAAAATCGAATGGTTACAATCTAGTAAATCTCGGCTTTGGAGGAAAAATAAAACTTGGCAAAACATCTTTTGAAGTTAATTTAAACGGCAATAATTTGTTTAACAAAACCTATATTGCTCACCTTTCGCGTCTGAAAACAGACGGAATTCCAAACATTGGAAGAAATATTGTTTTGGGATTAAATTTTAATATTTAGAATAAATTATCAAACCACAAATTCGCAAATTATTTTCTAGTAATAGTTTATAATTTGTGTATTTGTGGTTAATTTTTTAATATTTAATCGTACCAATATGTCCCATTATCCTAATGATTTTAGCCTTTCTATTATTGATATAAGAAGAGGAACTTGTGGCGGAATATTTCTTGGGATTGGGCAGAATGGCGGCGATTCCAGCTGCTTGAATTTTCGTGAGACTCGAAGCATCTTTCCTGTACCAATGTTGTGTTGCAGCTTGCGCTCCATAAATACCGTCACCCATTTCGATACTGTTTAGATAGACTTCCATAATACGTTCTTTACCCCAAATTAGTTCTATCAAAACTGTGAAATAAGCTTCTAAGCCTTTGCGCAGATAACTTCTTCCTTGCCAAAGAAAAACATTTTTGGCCGTTTGTTGTGAAATCGTGCTTCCACCTTTTATCTTTCTGCCTCTTTCATTGCTTTTGTAGGCTTTTTGCATCGCCGTAAAATCGAAACCATTATGAACAAGAAAAGTTCCGTCTTCGCTCGCAATTACTGCTTTTTGTAAGTTGTTCGAAATATTTTCTAGCGGTTCCCAATCGTGGTTAAAATAATTTTCTTTGCCATCGAATTTGTTTTCTATGGCTCGAATCACCATCAAAGGAGTGAATGGAACGGGTACAAACTTAAAAAGCACAACAGAAAAGATGGAGAGCCCAAAAAACCACAACATTGCCTTGAATAAAAAACGAGTCACTTTGTTCATGAAAGTTCCTGTGTCTTTTTTTGCGGGTTGTTTCTTTTTTGCAGTAGTCTTTTTTGAAGAGGTGATTCTTGTTGCCATTATATTAATCTGAAATTTTTATAAAAGTATGTAAAAGCTTCTTTTTTTCAAAATTAAGTTTAACTATCAGATTAGTTTTAATTTTGTATTTTTAAATTTATAAAAAATAGATTTGTTTTTTATACCGTCATGATTAAGCTCCCTTTTCTATGGAAAACAAAACCAATAACATACCTATAAAAGTTTTCATCAGCTACCTTGCTTTGGGGTCGTTAGTGATATTTGTTGCTTGGTTTTTATATTCTGAAAATGTCATTTATACCCAGATTGAAAACAAAATTGCTTCCGAAAAAAATAATGTTTTACGATTAAGTAAAATTTTTTCGAACGTTTATCAAACAGAAAGTTTGGCTCGAAAGACCATTCAAACCAATTCGAAAATTGATTTTCAAAACTATATTTCTAAAACCAATTCATTGCAAATTCAAATCGATTCTTTAAAAAATGTTGTTTCTAAAGAAAAACAAATAAAACTTCTCGATAGTATAAACGTTTTATTATATGAAAAAACTCAAAACATTAAGGAACTCATAAAAATAAAGAATAAAAATACAGACGAAGCTTCGGTCAATAATGCCATAGAAGAAATAACTAAATTAGAGTATTCTTTACGAAAACTGGAACCAGGGGATTTTGCCAAAAATCCTGAAAAACTGAGTAAATATCAACGTAGCGTACTAAACAAATATGTAGATTACCTCAATAAAAACATTCCCAACGACAGCACTAACACCCTTACAAAAAAAAGAACAGATTCCATTTTGGCTGCTTCTAAAGAATTATTAAATGTAGTAAAAAGGGAAACCGAAAAGAAAAAAGAATCGGTAAACATCAGAGAAAACAAACTCCTGAAAAACGAAATTCAAATATCGGATCAATTACGAAAAATACTCCGAAACATCGAACAAGAAATTATTATTTATTCCAACAAAAGCAATGTTGAAAAAGAAAAATCACTAAAAAAGATCAATCAATTAGTGACTTTTGCAGCCCTAACGGGTTTATTACTTACCATTTTCTTTTTCATTCTCATTACCAGTGATTTTTCGAAAACGCAATTGTATAAGAAACAGCTAGAAATCGCCAATTTTAAAACTAAAAATTTACTCAAAAGCAGGGAACATCTTATTTCGACAGTAAGTCACGATTTGAAAACCCCATTAAGCACCATTGTAGGTTATACTGAACTTTTGGATAATTCAGATTTAACAACAAAACAGATTTATTTTACTCGAAACATCAAGAATTCTTCTGAATATATTTCAAAATTGGTACAGGACTTACTTGACTTTTCTCAAATCGAAGCGGGAAAAATTTCAATAGAAAACATTCCCTTTTCCTTACCGGACACCATCAAGGAAGTGGCAAATAACATCCAATCTGGGTTTGCAAAAAAAAAAATTAATCTTGTCATCAATACTGACGAAAAATTAAAAACCCTCATTGTTGGTGATCCTTTTCGATTAAAACAAGTGCTGATAAACATCATTGGAAATGGTTATAAATTTACCAATAGTGGCTTTATAAAAATTCATGCTCAAGTAAACCAGAAAAAAATATTCATAACCATTGAGGATTCAGGAATTGGAATCGATAAAGAAAGTCAGGAATTGGTTTTTGAAGAGTTTACCCAAGCCCATAAAGCCATCGAAAAACAATATGGAGGAACAGGGTTGGGACTTTCTATTTCCAAAAAAATCATTGCTCTTTTGGGAGGTGAATTACGTTTGAAATACAGTTCCAACAAAGGAAGTACTTTCGAAATTGAACTGCCTTTGGTTTTTAATGAAGACTTCCCAGATGTTGCCGTAAATACTATTTCAACCACAAATACAATCACCGACAAAACTATTATGGTGGTTGATGATGATGCCGATTTATTAAAACTCACTACTGAAGTTTTAAAGCAAAATCAATTTAAAGTTTTGCCATTCACGAATGCAGAAGAAGCCTTAAATGAAATTAAAAACACCTCATTTGATTTGCTTATAACCGATATTCAAATGCCAATTATGGATGGTTTTACCTTGACAAAAGCAGTTAGAAGCATCGGCCAAAGACATCAAAAACTACCCATTATTGCGGTAACGGGAAGGAATGATGTGGATTTAAAAAAGTATCAAGAGGCTGGATTTTCAACCGTGATTCGAAAACCATTTTCTCCAAAAACGCTTTTATCGACCATTCAAGCAATTTTCAACGATCAGAAAATTCCTTTTCAAGAGGAAGAAAAAACATCAAAAAAACCAACTGAACTGTTTGCTTTGGATTCACTTCAATCTTTTTTAGGTAATGATAATGAAGCCGTCAGAAGTGTTTTGGTTTCCTTTGTGGAAACAACTTCCCATAATCTTTCCGTATTGGAAAATTATTTGAACGCGAATGATTTTGACAAAATTAAAGAGACAGCACATAAAATGGCTCCAATGTTCAAACAGATTGAAGCTATTGAAATAGCCTCAGTTTTGACCAATTTGGAATCAACCGATTATACCAAAAAAGAATTGAAGATTATTTTAAAAGAGCTAAACCCAAAAATAAAAACACTTATAAATGCCATCGAAAGCAACCTTACTTGATGTCGTACAATTTGAGTTTATTGTATAATGTTTTTCGGGTAATTTTGAGCAATTTAGCAGCTTCGGACTTGTTGTTTTGCGTTCTGGACAAAGCATTCAAAATAGCTTCTTTTTCATTTTCAGATAATGAAAAATCTCCATTGACATTAGTTTGTGGCTGGAAAAATTCAACAGGAAGAACAGCGGTTTCGATAAAATCACCTTCGGTTAAAAGCGTGGCTCTTTTGACGCAGTTTTGCAATTCACGTAAATTACCTGGCCAAGAATATTTTTGAAAAATTGCCACCACTTCATCCGAAAAACCAATAACCTCCTTATTCAACTGATGATTTGCTTTTTCGAGAAAAAACTCGGCAAAGATCATCAAATCTTCTTCTCTTTCTGAAAGTGAAGGCGAATGAATGGAAAACTCGTTGATTCGGTGGTATAAATCTTCCCTGAAATCTCCATTCTTTACAGCTTCCCTTAAATCTTCGTTTGTTGCTGTCAAAATTCTAATGTCAACCTCAATTTCCTTATTGCTCCCAATAGGTTTTATTTTGCGTTCTTGCAATGCTCGCAACAATTGAATTTGGTTTTCATAAGAAAGATTTCCTGTTTCATCCAGAAAAATAGTTCCGCCATTTGCTGCTTCAAAATAACCAATTTTATCTGAAATCGCTCCCGTAAACGATCCTTTCAAATGACCAAAAAACTCACTTGCAGCCAATTCTTTGGGAATTGAACCACAATCCACGGCAATGAAATTATTGTCTTTTCTATTACTTTGTTCGTGAATACTTTTGGCAATAATTTCTTTTCCCGTACCACTTTCACCAATAATCAAAACCGACATATCGGTTGGACTTACCAGTTTTATATGTTCCAATAGTTTTTTTGAGGCTTTTGAAATTCCTTGAACATATTTTTTTGGCGAAGCTAATTTGGGTTTTGAAGCAACTTTTTTTGGACTCGAAAAAGACGTTGAAGATTTCAAAGCGTTATTGATTACCAATAAAATTTCATCTGGATTGAAAGGCTTGGAAATATAATCAGCAGCACCATTTTTAATGGCCTTTACAGCTGTATTCACCTCCGAATAACCTGTCATTAAAATAACTGGGACATTAGGAAATTGCGTCTTAATTTCCATCAACAACTCAATTCCGTCGGAATCTGGCAAACGCAAATCCGTTAAAATCAAATCGAAAGTTTCTTTTTTTAAAGTATTTCTGGCTTCTGCCGCAGTATATGAAGTAATTACAGCATAAGAATTTTTGGTTAGAAATTTTTCTAACAATTTACAAAACGAAATATCATCTTCAATTAATAAAATCTTTAGCATGGCTTGCCGCTTTTTACGCTAAAATAAGGTTAATAAAATAGTATTTTCATAAAATTATGCAAAAAAAGAGAGGCTGTTTAAAACAACCTCTCTTCCTATTAAAAAACATAAAATTATTTGCAAATTATATTCAACCAGCCGCCAGCGACATCTGAGTAACAGTAGCCTTTTGGTCTTCCACTGTGATTTTTAATCGGCATTATGTTTATGACTTAAATGCTATTCTTTAACAATGGTTCCAGTAGCATCTGTCAAAATGGTTTCGCTTTTGTCACCATTGGTCAATTCTAATTTGTATTGTTTGTTTTCGTTCACATACGCTTTAGAAATCACAGCATTTGGATGTGACTTCTTTAATGCTTCTGCAATCGCTGTTGGCAATTCCGTGATTTTAATTTCAATAAATTCGCCAGCGACAAGAACTACTTTTTCAGATGAATTTTGAACTGAGGCAGTGGCAGTGAAAGTTGACAAACTTCCTAATAGAATTGCTGCTGATAAAATTAACTTTTTCAT
>JAAFGY010000046.1 GCA_010365135.1 Flavobacterium sp. | reverse complement strand
ACACAATCTTTAATAATTTAATCAAAAGAATGGTCAAAGCTGATAATATTACACATCAAAAAATGATATGTAATTAGATGCAGACCTCAATAAACCGTAAAGTTACATTTTTCAAAACCAACCTATAGTTTTTATTTTTGAAACATTGAACGATGCTATTATGAACTCTTTTTTAATGCCAAACCTTCAAATATTTCTCGGCAATTTTAATGTAATGATGTTCCTTTTCTATAAAGGCTCTCGCTCGTTTACCCATAGCGATGATTTCATCTGGGTTTTCAATCAATAAAGACAATTCATTGACTAAATAATCTACGTCTGGTTTGGCGTTTACACAAACTCTTTCACTCAATTTGTAATAATCAGAAAACTCTTGCTCAGCACCTGTAAAAACCACTTTGCCTTTTGCCATCGCTTCGAGAGCATTATAACCTTGGTCATAAGCATACACTTGGTCGAGCAGAATATGGGCTTTGTCGTAAAGTGTAATGTATTGATTGTAAGGGATATTTTCTGCAATTATTAGTTCAACTTTTGAGTTGTATTTTTCTTTGATTATGGTTAAAGCTTTTTCGAAATATGGAATTCCTTTTTGATGATAATTAAATTTATTGGCTCCTAAAAAAAGTATGATTTTATCTTTGATTTCTAATTTTTCAAAATTAATTTTATTAAAATTTATAGGGTAAGGAATTAATCCTAAGTATTTTGGATTGTTTTTTGTTGCTTCTGTATAATCAAAGTCAGTCGCAATAATTCCATTGCAATTAGTCAAAACAAATTCGTGTATTTTTTTATGATTTTCTTTTAATAAATCAAAATAGGAAGCATATTCTTTAATTAAGTTTGGGTCTTTAAAAAAAGGCCACAATATTGATTTTTTGTTTTTATGTTCTAAATCGTATTTCATATTCAAAAAATCGGCACCACAGGAAAGGAGAAAAATTTTGCTGTTTTTGTTGAAAATTTTTTTTAACAAAAAAAGCTCTATTTTTTTGGTTGTCTTTATGGGGTTTTCGCTTATTAGTTGAACTATATCGAAATTTTTAAAATTATTCAACAATAAATAAAATCGCAAACCAATCTCCAATGTAGCAATATCAAAACTAAATAATCTAAAAATAGATTGTCTAAAAATATTTATGAATTTTGTATTGCAAAATTTTGAATCAGTTGAAAAATCGACTGGAAATTTTCTAAAATCACTATTTGATACTATAAAAACGTCGTGTCCAAGTTCTTGTAATCCTTCTTTTAAGGAATTATGAAATCGGCTGTATTCTCCAATAAGTAAAATGCGCATAAATGATTATATTTGAAGCTAAAATAGAAAATTATTAAATGAGTAAGCCAAAAAGTACATTTAAAATTGCTTTAGTAGGTGATTGTTTGGCTGGTGGTGGTGCCGAAAAAGTACACGCAACCTTATCTAGTTATTTTTTTCAAAATAAAATAGAAGTTCATAATGTCATTTTTACGGATTGGGTTACTTATGATTTTTGTGGGAAATTGGTCAATTTAGGAAAAATGAAATCGGGCACAATTTTAGAGAAACTCAAACGCCTTTATTTCTTGAGAAACTATTTGAAACAAAACAACTTTGATTATATAATCGATTTTAGATATCGAGTGAACAGCATAAATGAAATTTTGATTTCTCATTTTGTATATAAAACGGCAACAATTTATACAGTTCATAGCGGAATCGTAGAAAATTATATTCCCAAAAATAGTTTTATGGCCAATTTAATTTATGGTAAACATACAATTGTAACGGTTAGTAGGGCGATAGAGCAAATGTTGAAAAAAAAATTAAAATCTGAAATAATAACAATTTATAATCCCTTTGATTGCGACGAAATTAAGTTATTGGGGAACGCATTCATTCCTGAAGAAAAAAAATATATTTTGGCAGTTGGAAGAATGAACGAAAGGGTAAAACAATTTGATAAACTTATAGAGGCTTACAGCATTTCAAAGCTACCCAATAAGGAGGTTCAGTTGCTCATAATTGGCGAAGGAAAATATTTAAACGAGTTAAAAGAATTGGTTTTCAAAAAAAAATTAACCGATAAAGTGATTTTTAAAAACTATAAAACGAACCCACATCCTTATCAAAAATCCGCTTTTTTTACGGTAGTTTCAAGTAAAAACGAAGGTTTTCCAGGAGCTATTGTCGAAAGTCTAATTTTGGGAACCCCCGTTGTGTCTTTTGATTGTTTTTGTGGTCCAAACGAGATTATTGTAAATTATGAGAACGGAATATTGGTTGAAAATCAAAATCTTGAGGAGTTGTCACTAGCAATGAACGAAATGATTGAGAATGAATTATTATTAGCCAATTGCAAAAAAAACGCCTCTGAAAGTGTAATTCCTTTTTCAATAGATAAAATTGGAGAACAATGGTTAAATTTAATGCAAATAAAATAAGCACCTAAAAATGAAGATTACGATTATTGACGTTCCCAAAATAGAAAATAGTCTTGGGAATATTGCAGTTATCGAAAAAGACACTATCCCTTTTGAAATCAAAAGAGTATATTATCTTTTCGATATTCCAAGTAATGCAACTCGAGGCGGACACGCTCATCATAAGTTGCAGCAGGTTTTAATTGCTATCAGTGGGAGTTTTGACGTGGTTTTAAATAACGGAAAGACTAAAGAAACAGTAACACTGAACAAACCAAACAAAGGTTTACTAATCAAAGAAAATACTTGGAGAGAGTTGGAAAATTTCTCTTCTGGTGCAGTATGCCTTGTTTTGGCCTCACGAGAATATGATGAAGCTGATTATATAAGAGAGTTTGATGTTTTTTTAAAATCAATTAAATGAGGGTTTTATATATAACGCCACAAATTAATAATGAAGGTGGCGTGGCAAGGGTTCTTTCTTTGAAGTCCAACTACTTTGTGCAAAAGAGAAATTATCAAGTGCACATTTTAACCCAAAACAACGGAAATTTCCCCTTGTTTTACGACTTCGATTCTAGAATTCAATTATATGATATGCCGCTTTTGGGTAATCCGCTAAAGTTTTTAATGAGCTACAAGAAAACTTTGAATGAGATGGTTGCCAAAATAAATCCAGAGGTAATTATTGTTTCGGATAATGGATTAAAAGCGTATTTGCTCCCTTATCTTTTAAAAACAACAATTCCCATTGTTTTTGAAGTTCACGGTTCAAAATATATTCAAGAAAAAAAAGGGATTAATGTTTTTTTTGATTTTTTATCGATCAAGATTAAAGAGGCTGGAATAAAGAAATATACTAAAGTTGTTTTCTTGTCAAAAGAAAGTGCCACCGAATGGAATTTTAAAAATCCAATAATTATACCCAATCCCATTTCATTTCCGATTGATAATATTTCAAATTTAACCTCAAAAAAAGTGATTGCAGTGGCTAGACATTCTTATGAAAAAGGATTGGATAGAATGGTACAAATTTGGCAAAAAATTTTTAAAAACTATCCAGATTGGAGTCTTGAAATTTATGGAAAATCTGATGATAAGCAAGAATTGCAACAATTTGTAAATACTTTAAATAGTAAAAATGTGACTTTTTTTGAGCCGATAAAAAGTATTTTAGAAAAATATTTAGATTCTTCTATATGTATTATGACTTCTCGATCAGAGGGTTTTCCAATGGTTTTGATGGAAGCGATGGCTTGTGGTTTGCCTAGTGTTGCTTATGACTGTCCTGTTGGTCCCCGATCAATTATCACAAATAACGAAAATGGATTCCTTGTCGAAGATGGAAATGTAGATTCTTTTATTCAAAAACTAGAATTGCTTATGGAAGATGAAAATTTAAGGATTCAAATGGGTATAAATGCACAAAAAAGTGTAAAAAAATATAATTTAGATACTATTATGCTGCAATGGAATACGCTTTTTGAAAATCTTGCAAAAAAATAACTCAATTTTTTAAAGAACAAAAATACCCCAATTTATACAAATCAAATAGTAACAATGATGGTTTTGGAGAAAGTAAGTTATCTTCCATTTTTCTTTCTGTTTTTTGGAATAGGTAGGAAATAAAAGAAGCTAAATAAAATGTGTTCAATAAATTATAAATCTTCAAAATTTTACTTTCTGAAATGGCTGAAGGATTGTTTTCAACGATTGATTTCAAATTTTCTAAAGCTATTTTTGTTTTGTCTAAAAACTGTCGAGAGGTCTCCAAACCCAAATGATAAGTGGGATTATCGATATGTTGCACTATAACTCCTTTTTTTTTCAGTTCAGACAAAAATACCAAATCTTCGTATCCATATTTAGTAATGGATTGGCTAAATGGATTTGAAAGAAACACGTTTTTTTGAATTAACAAATTAGATGTTAATGCGTTTCCGTTAGGGTTAGTTTTGCGTTTTTCTATTGAAAGTGATTCGCGTGCATGTCCGTAAATCCATCTCAACATTTGGTCTCTGTTTGGCTGTTCTTTTTTGTACTTAATTCCTCCAAAAAAAGCTTTAGCACCTTCGCTTATTTTCGAAATGTAATTTTGGATAAAATTATTTTGGGTTGGAAAAGTGTCACAATCCATAATCAGCAGCCATTCAAATTGGGCACTTTCTGCCAAAAAATTGATGTTTTTACCTCTTCCTAAGTTTGAAATGTTTTTGGAAAAACGACAATTTTCTAAGCTATTAATCTTCTGATTTTCGTCAAGGAATAGTTTTGAACCATCATCAAAAACAAGAATTTCAAAATTGATATTACATTCCAAACCTTGCTTTTGTAACTCCAAAACCAATGGAACTACATTATAATTATAGGCTGGAATGAGTATAGAAAGCACTAGACCGCTTTTTGAACTACTTCAAAAATTTGAGTGTCTTCACATTTCAACGTTTTTGAAGGGAATTTCATCAACAAAGCATAATCGTGAGTAGCCATTATGACGGTTTTTCCGGTGGCGTTTATTTTTTTCAAAACTTCCAGAACTTCAACACTAGTTTGTGGATCCAAATTTCCTGTAGGTTCATCGGCAAGAATTATTTCGGGATTATTGAGTAAAGCTCTTGCGATTGCCACGCGTTGTTGCTCGCCACCAGAGAGTTGGTGCGGCATTTTATTGGCATATTCTTTCACATTTACTTTGGCTAAAACCTCGTCAATTTTGTTTTGAATTTCAGTTTCATCGGTCCAGCCGGTTGCTTTCAGTACAAAATGCAAATTATCTTTCACATTACGATCCGGCAATAATTGAAAATCTTGAAAAACAAAACCAATCTTTCTTCTCAAAAACGGAATATCATCTTCTTTTAAAGTGGCCAAATCAAAATCCATAATTCTTCCTTCGCCTTCTGCCAATGGTAAATCCGCATACAATGCTTTCATAAAACTGCTTTTTCCAGTTCCTGTTTTTCCAATAATATAGATGAATTCACCGTGATTAACCTCAAGATTTACGTTTGATAAAATGGTTTTTTCTCCTTGAGCAATGGTAACATTTTTTAAAGACAATATAGGTTGTGACATAAGACAAGTTATTTTATTCGGTAAAAGTAATTAGCAATTGTCAATTATCAATTATCAATTATCAATTTTTTCCAAATTGTTGAAAAAGATGTTTATAATAAAACCCAAAACCCTTTCGTTATACACTACAGAAAACAATACATTTGAAATCCTAACAAAAAACTAATGCAAAAAATTTCAAGACTCTTAATTATTTTCTTTTTTATTGGTATTTCAACCATTTCAGCCCAAAAATCAGCTATTTACACTCACGATTCGAAAGATTTCGACCATGCGATTTCCTTGTATAAAGAAGGTCAATATGTTTCGGCGCAGCTTATTTTCGAAAAAGTGAAGGCGGCTACAGCCAATGAAGAACTAAAATCGGATTGTGTTTATTATATTGCCAATTGTGCCATTAGAACCAATCAGCCCAATGCCGATGTTTTGATGGAACGATTTGTTACGGATTATCCTACGAGTAGAAAACAAAATCAAGCTTATATTGAAGTGGCGCATTATTATTTCAATCAAGGCAACTATCCCCAAGCTTTGGAATGGTTCGAAAAAGTCAATGAGAATAATTTGAGTTATAAAGAGCAAGACCAATATAATTTCCAAAAAGGCTACAGTTTTTTTAGTTCCAAAAACAAAAAGGAAGCTACAACCTATTTGAATAAAGTTACTAATTCAGCCGAATATGGTTCGCAAGCCAAGTATTATCTGGGTTTTATGGCTTATGAAGGAAACGATTATAAGCAAGCGACCAAGTATTTTGATGAAGTTTCGGGCGAAGAAAAATACAAAGAAAAATTGTCGTATTACCAAGCCGATATGAATTTCAAGCTTGGAAATTTCCAAAAAGCGATTGATTTAGGCTTGAAAGCCATGGACAAATCGAATGCCGTAGAAAAATCGGAATTGAACAAAATCATTGGCGAAAGCTATTTTAATTTGAAACAATACGATAAATCCATTCCATATTTGGCATTGTATAAAGGTAAAAAAGGAAAGTGGAACAACACCGATTTCTACCAATTGGGATATGCTTATTATAAGCAAAAGGATTACGAAAATGCGATTTCGCAGTTCAATAAAATCATTGCAGGGAAAGATTTCGTGGCACAAAATGCCTATTATCATTTAGGGGAAAGTTATTTGAATTTAGATAAAAAACAACAAGCATTAAACGCTTTCAAGAATGCTTCCGAAATGGATTTTGACGCAGCAATTCAAGAAGATGCGAGTTTGAATTACGCTAAATTGAGCTACGAAATCGGGAATTCATATCAAAGTACGCCCGCAGTTTTAACTGGTTTTTTAAAAAAATATCCCAATAATGCCAACAAATCAGAGATTGAAAAGTTGTTAATTGATTCCTATATTTCATCCAAAAATTATAAGGAAGCTTTGGTTTTATTGGAAAAAAATAGAGCGCCAGAAAATAAATTGGCGTATCAAAAAGTCGCTTTCTACCGCGGATTAGAATTATATACGGACTCCAACTATCAAGAAGCAGCAACTCTTTTCGATAAATCGTTAGACCAACAAAAAGACGCGAAATTCACAGCTCGTGCCACATTTTGGAAAGGGGAAACCGAATATGTTTTGGAAGATTTCAAAAACGCCTTGTTGACTTACAAACAATTTCAAGGTTTGGCTGCAGCCAAAGAGACTCCAGAATTCAAAAATGTCAATTACAATATTGCGTATGCGTATTTTAAGTTGAAAGAATACGACCAGGCAGGAAATTATTTCCAAAACCAGATCGACACAGCAAAAGACGACAAGGTACGTTTACACGATTCCTATTTGCGCTTGGCGGATTGTAGGTTCGTGACCTCAAAATATTCATCCGCTCTTGAAGCGTACAACAAAGTGATTGAATTGAAAAGTGTAGACGCGGATTATGCCTATTTCCAAAAAGCCATTTGCTACGGATTTAGTACCAAAAATGACAAAAAAATAGAAGAACTCAATAATTTCTTGCAGTTGTATCCCAAATCAGAGTATCGTGACGATGCGTATTTTGAACTTGGAAATACTTACGTAGCCATGAACAAGCAGGATTTGGCCATAAAAACTTATGACAAATTAAATGCTGAATTCAAAAACGGTTCGTTTACCTCGAAAGCGATTTTGCGTCAAGGATTGGTGTATTATAATGCCGATAAAGATGAGCTCGCTTTGGCGAAATTCAAAAAAGTAGCCGCCGATTTTCCTAAAACGCCTGAAGCTTTAGAAGCCGTTTCTACAGCAAGATTAATTTATGTCGACAACGGAAAAGTGGATGAATATGCCACTTGGGTTCGTACTTTAGATTTTGTAGCTGTGACCGATGCCGAATTGGATAATGACACCTATGAAGCTGCCGAAAAACAATATTTGCAAAACAATACCAAACAAGCCATCTCCGGATTCAGTGGGTATGTATCCAAATTTCCCAATGGAATTCATTCGTTGAAAGCGAATTTCTACTTAGCACAACTGTATTTTTCGGACGGACAAGAAAGTAAATCAATTGCAAATTATCAATATGTTGTAGCAGAGCCACGAAGCGAATTTACAGAGCAATCGTTGTCTCGATTGGCACAAATTTTCTTGAAAAATGACGATAAATCCAAAGCGATTTCGGTATTGTCACGTTTGGAAAATGAAGCTGATTCTCCTCAAAACAAGACTTTTGCTCAATCCAATTTGATGAAATGTTATTATGATAAAAAGGATTATGATAATTCAGTCGTTTATGCAGAGAAAGTTTTGGCCAATCCCAAAACCGATGATAATGTAAAAAGTGACGCCCAAATTATTATTGCTCGTGCGGCAATCCAAACGGGAGATGAGACAAAAGCTCGTTCGGCTTACGCCAAATTACAAACCATTGCCAAAGGCGAATTAGCCGCCGAAGCCTTATATTATGATGCGTATTTTAAAAATAAGGATGGAAAATTTGAAGCATCAAACACAATAGTTCAAAAACTGGCCAAGAATTATTCTAGTTATAAATATTTTGGAGCCAAAGGTTTAATCCTGATGGCGAAGAATTTCTATGGATTGAAAGACAGTTTTCAAGCGACCTATATTTTGGACAGCGTAATAAAAAACTTCACCGATTTCCCAGACGTTGTTTCGGAAGCTCAAACAGAATTGGAAACCATTAAAAGAGAAGAAGCTAAAACAAATTCATCGGTTCAAAATTAGACGAATGGATGAAAGATCAATAGATAATAGACAAATAGATGATAGACAAAATTGTTATGAGTGAATTTAAAAGACACAATTTCAAAAAACTGAAAATATGGCAAATGGCAATGGAATTGGCGAAAGAAATTTTCAAATTGTCATCAAGTTTTCCTAGTTCAGAAAAATTTGGGTTGACTAGTCAAATGAATAGATGTTCTGTTTCGATGCCTTCAAATATAGCTGAAGGTTCAAGTAGAACTAATAAATCTTTCAGTCATTTTTTAGATATTTCTTTAGGTTCATCATTTGAACTTCAAACGCAATTGTTACAGGCGAATAGTCAAAATTATGTTCCAGATGATTTATCACAATATATTGAAAATAAAATAGAAGAATTTCAAAAAGCAACAATGTCATTTCAAAATACATTAAACCAATAATTTATGTTAAATAGTCTATCATCTATCCGTCTATCATCTAGTCGTCTATCATCAATCAGTCTACCATCTGTTAGTCTATCATCTATCTGTCTATTATCTATTTGTCTATTTTTAAGTCAATTTTCCTTTGCCCAAAAAAAGGATCCTAAAAAGGATGAAAACATTGGAACCGAAGTCGTTAATGTGGTTAAACCTTACACGCCAACCATTTCGGATGCATTCAAAGTAAGCGAAACTCCTGTTGTTGATGACGCAGAAAATACCAAAAAAGAAGCAATAAAATATTCCATTTTCTCTTTTCCGGTAGCTTCCACTTTTACACCCTCTAAAGGAAGAGCCGAAGGTGTTGAGAAAGAGAAACAAGCCCATTTATTCAATAATTACGTCACTTTAGGGGTTGGAAATTACGGGACTTTAAACGCCGAATTATTCGTGAATCAAGACCTTAACGATAATAATTATGTAGGTGGAATGTTTCGCCATTTTTCTTCACAAGGCGGAATCAAGGACGTTGAATTGGACGATGCTTTCTTTGACACTTCTATTGATTTGACTTATGGCATTCGTCAACGTGATTTGTCTTGGAATGTGGATTTGGGTTACCAAAATCAAATTTACAATTGGTACGGATTGCCAGCCGATTTTGGAACTACATTAACTCCAAATGACCGAGCCAATTTAATCCGCGGAATCGATCCGATGCAAAGTTATAACACAATTTATTTGGGAAGTACAATTGCAATTGAAGACAGTTTTGTAAAGGAAGCGAGCGTGAAATTCAATCACTTTTCGGATGCTTTTGGTTCTTCGGAAAATCGATTTTATGCGAAACCTTCTTTCGAGTTTAATATCAGTGATAAATTAATAAAAACGAATTTTATTGTCGATTACCTTGGTGGAAGTTTTAAAAAGGATTATACGAATACGAATGCCATAAAATATGGTTTTACTAATTTTGGAATTGCGCCAAGTTTTGTGATGAATGAGGACGATTGGACCTTGAATATTGGTATTGGTTTGTTTTATAGTTTAGATTCAGAAAACGAAAACAATAAATTTTTGATTTATCCACAAATTAATGCTTCCTATAAAGTGGTGGGCGATTTGATGATTTTTTATGCTGGAGCCGAAGGGAATTTGGAGCAAAATACCTATTCGGATTTTGTCGGCGAAAATCCTTTTTTGTCGCCAACATTAGATATTAAACCAACTGATAAACAGTATGATATTTACGCCGGTCTCAAAGGAAAATTGACAAATAGTGTAAGTTATAATCTCCGTGCTTCTTATGTAAATGAGAGAGATAAAGCCTTATTCAAAAGCAATAATTACACTGAAAACAGTGCTAATGAAGGGTACGCTTTTGGAAATTCAATGCAGGTGGTGTACGATGATATGAAAACGACTAGTTTTTATGGCGAATTGAAAGCCGATATTTCTGACGATGTGACCTTAGGCGTTGATGGAACTTTTTGCAGTTACACCACCAATTTCCAAAGTGAAGCTTGGAATTTACCGGCTATAAAAGTAAACGCAAAACTTGATTTCAATATCACCGAAAAATGGTATGCAGGAGTCGCTGCTTTTTATGTAGGAGATCGAAAAGACCAAAAATTAAACACAGATCTTGTTAATGTTATGGCACCAAGTCCTATTACTTTAGAGCGCTATTTTGATGTAAATGCGCATTTAGGTTTCAAATACAATGACCAATTAACTGCTTTTCTGAAGGCCAATAATGTAATGAATAAAGGATATCAAAAATGGTTGGATTATCCTGTTCAAGGATTTCAAGTAGTCTTGGGAGCGAATTATAAATTTGATTTTTAATTTTTTATTTAACACAGACAGGGTTCAAAACCCTGTCAGGGTTGTAAATCTTACTATGACTTTCAAACAAAAAATACACCATCATTACACCCAATTAGTCCAAGACAGAATTGATGTTTTCAAGGATATGATTGTGGCTTTGACCCAAGATTCAAAGAATGATGCCAAAGGTTCAGCGGGAGACAAACACGAAACGGCGTTGTCAATGATGCACATCGAGCAGGAAAAACTCAATCACAAATTGAAAGAAGTCTTGGTCCAAAAAGCTATTTTGGACAAAATTGATTCTGAAAAAATGGCAAAAACCATAATCGTTGGAAGTTTAGTAAAAGCCAATGGGATTTACCTTTATTTAAGTGCCGCACTTCCCAAAATTGCTATTGAAGGAATCAATGTTATTGCGCTTTCTCCACAATCGCCTTTGGGAAATAAATTGATGGGAAATGAAACGGGATTTACTTTTGAAATTAATGGAACGAAGTATTTGATTGAGAGTGTTGAGTAAAAATTTGTGTTGCTTTCATCCGCGTCATCCGTGTTCTATTTTCTTAAACTGACTCCTTTTTTACATAATTTCCTAACAAAGAAATTAAATCTAACATAATGTTAAACTAACCTTTTCTTTCACAAAAAACTGTCGAAATCATTAAAATAAAACATCATTCCCTAGTAAAACTTTCGTAATTTTGCCATCTTAAAAGTTTGACTTTAAAACTAAAGAAAATTATGAGCAAAACTATGACAGTCGACATATTGTCGAGCATTAAAGGAGCACAGCCTTCGGAGAGCGTGAACAAATTATTTGATGTAATTAAAAATGCAGTTCCATTAAATAATAATTCCTTAAATAATGTCAATCATAATTGTGTGTCCGTATCTGATTTAAGAGAAGATCTCGTGATAGCCAGTTCAGCGATGGAGAAACAACTTATTATAGAAAATTTCCCGAACACCAAAAATGGTTTTTTAGTGGTTGCTAAAGTTATAGAAGGATAAAATGGAATCACAAATAAAAAAAATACACCAGCAATTGGTGACCAAGCAAATAACTTGTGCTGCTTTGGTACAGGAAAAATTATACTTACTGGAACTAAATACTTATAATTCTGTCAATGCTGTATTGAATACTTTGGCTTTAGAATTGGCCGCAAAAGTGGATGCTAAAATTGCAAATGGGGAAACTATCGGTTTGCTGGAAGGTATTCCTTTTGGAATTAAAGATGTATTTATGTTGCAGGGAACTTACGCAACTGCAAGTTCTGATTTACTGAAAAATTATAAATCGCCTTACACGGCTACTGCCATTCAAAGATTATTGGATGCAGGCGCCATTCCTTTGGTAAAAGAAAACTGTGATAGTTTTGGTCACGGATCTTCCAGTGAAAACACCATTTTTGGTGCTGTAAAAAATGCTGTGAATCCGGAATTAGTTGCGGGTGGTTCAAGCGGAGGATCTGCCGTTAACGTTGCAAACGATTATACTGCTTTTTCTATAGGTGGAGATACGGGAGGTTCGATTCGTCAGCCTGCGGGTTACAATACTATCTACGGTTTTAAACCCACTTACGGAAGAATTTCAAGATTTGGATTGATGGCTTATGCTTCCTCTACAGATTGCGTTGGTCCATTGGCTAAATCTATTGAAGATATTCGAATTGTGTTGAATGTAATGAGTGGAAAAGATCCAAAAGATCAGACTTCCATTCCTTCCACGGAAATTAGTGAAGACGCAATTGCTACTTCTCCAGTAAAAACGGTTGGTTATTTTAAAAATTTTATCGAAAATGACGCCATTGATGGACAGATAAAAGCCGATTTTCTAGCTACTATCGAAAAAATAAAAGCCACAGGAATTGAAGTAAAAGAACTGGATTTCTTCAAACCGGATATTTTAGTTTCGACTTATTATACTTTAGCAATGGCTGAAACAGCTTCGAATTTATCCCGTTTGGATGGGACAAATTACGGCAACCGTATTGAAGCGGAGAATTTGATTGAAACCTATGCAGTCACCCGTTCTGAAAACTTTTCAGAAGAAACAAAACGCAGAATTGTTGGGGGAAATCAAGTGTTGTCACAAGGTTTCTCGGATGAAATATATTTAAAAGGATTGGCTGTAAGAGATCAGATTTCTGAAAATTTCAGTAAAGATTTTGAAGAAGTCGATATTATTTTATCACCAGTTACACCAAATACTCCTCCTAAAATTGGAGACAGTTTAAAAGATCCGCATGCAATGTATTTGTCTGATGCTTATACGGTTGGCTTTAGTTTGGGACAATTACCCACTTTGACGGTGCCACAAGGAACAAGTACAGGACTGCAGATTACGGCAGCCAAAAATAATGACGAGTTAGTATTGCAATTTGCTAACTTTTTAAAAGACACACTATAATGGAATTGGAGCAATTAACTGCGGCGATAAAAGCCCACGATTTAGAATTGGTAATCGGATTGGAAACACACGTTCGATTGAATACCAAAACCAAGTTGTTTTGTTCTTGTCCCAATCAAGAAATAGAAACACCTAACGAAAATATCTGTTCCGTTTGTACCGGACAAATGGGCGTTCTGCCTGCCTTAAATAAAGAAGCCATTACCAAAGCAATTTATTTTGGAAAAGCTGTGGATTCGTCATTTAGTAATGAAATTATCTCTTGGGATAGAAAACATTATGAATACCCGGATAATCCGAAAAACATTCAAATAACGCAATTTCATAATCCGATAATTCCTGACGGCCATGTTTCTTGTTATCGAAATGATGGGACACAATTTACTGTGAATTTAACGCAAGTTCATATTGAAGAAGATGCTGCAAAATTAATGCACGAAAAGAAAATTTCGTTAGTCGATTTTAACAAAGCCGGCGTGCCTTTGATTGAAATTGTTACCGAACCTTGTATCAGGAATATTGAAGATGCTTCAACTTATGCGCAATACATTCAGCGTATTGTTCAAAACTTGGGAATCTCTGAAGCAAATTTGGAGAAAGGCGAATTTAAATCGGATGTTTCGGTGTCTTTGCGAAAAAAGCACAGTTACGAATTAAATCCAAGAACGGAAATCAAAAACTTGAACTCGTTTAAGTTTATGGTCGAAGCTTTGAAAGAAGAAGTGGAGAAACAGCTCAATTATTTTATTGAAAATAAAGAATTTAGACCTGATCAAACGACTGTGTTATGGGATGCCGATTTAAAGCAGACCAAAACAATGCGTAAAAAAGAATTTGAAGCAGATTACCGTTTTATCTCGGAACCAGATTTACCTTTTGTAAATATTAAAGCGGAGATTGAAGCGATTAAAGTGGATACAAGCGCTTTGCCTTATGCTGTTGAATCTATTTTGATTAATGGTGGTGTTTTACCACAAGACGCCAAATTTTTTACAGCAGATAAAATTCGTTCGCAAACCTTTGTAGAAATCAACAGCGAAATTAAAGATCCTTCGTTTGTTGCCAAGACTTTGGCAAACAATATTAAGGCCGAAGACTATGCTAAAATTAATAGTATTGCTCATTTAACGGATATTTTTAAATTATTTAAAGCGGAGAAAATCACGGCAGTTTTAGTTCAAAATGCGATTACAGGTTATTTAAAAGATAGGACTTTCGACTACAATAAGTACTTTGAAGAAAACACCATTTCCGATGATCAACTCCAAGAAGTTATTGCCAAAGTAATTTTAGAAAATGAGGCTGTTGCCAATGATATAAAAGCAGGAAATGAGGGGAAAGCCGGAATTTTAGTTGGTAAAGTTTTAGGTGTAGTTGGTAAAGGTGCCGATGGAAAAGTAATTCGTCAGCAAATTATTGATATTTTGGTAGGGACAGGTCGCGACCTGTCCGTACAAAGGTCAAATAGTGATCCATCCGCAGGGACAAGTCGCGACCTGTCCGTAACAACAATTGCGGAAGAAAAGGAAATTCAAGAAGAATCGCTTCCTGAAATTCCAATTATTATAAAAGACATCTACAGAACACATAAAATTTCTCAATTATCTGATGAAAGTATTAACGAAGAAGTACTATTGTCGGGTTGGATAGCGAGTGTTCGTGACCACGGAGAGTTGATGTTTATTGATTTGCGTGATTCTAGTTACGAGATTTTCCAAGTACGAATTAGCAGAGAATCGTTTCCTAATATTGATGAGTTGGTGAAATTGAAACCCGAATCGGTTATTTCGGTAAAAGGAATTGTGGTTGGTCGTAATGAAGATGATTATAATGCAGGACTTCGCACCGGTAAAATTGAATTGGAAACTTCAGTTTTAGAAATTTTAAATTTATCTAAAACATTGCCTTTCGAAATTAAAAGAGCTGCAAAAACTAATGAAGCAATTCGTTTTCAATACAAGTTTTTAGATCATAGAAATGAAGAGGTAAGAAGAGCTATCGTAAACCGTCATAAAGTAATTAAATTATTGCGTGACATTTTAGATACAGAAGAATTTTTAGAAATTGAAACTCCAATTTTAAGTGCAGGAACGGATGAAGGCGCACGTGAATTTATTGTTCCAACACGTAAACAAGCAGGTTTCTTTTATACCTTGCCACAAGCGCCACAGCAGTTCAAACAAATGTTGATGGTGAGTGGTTATGAAAAATATTTCCAAATTGCACGTTGTTTCAGAGATGAAGATTCGCGTGGAGATCGTCAGCCTGAATTTACCCAATTGGATATTGAAATGGCGTATGCCAGTATGCAGCAAATCATCGATTTGAATACTAAAATGTTCAATGAAGTAGTGACAAAAATCTACGGCAAAAAATGGATATTACATCCGTTTGAAGTAATTACCTATAAAGATGCAATGGATTTTTACGGTTGCGACAGACCCGATTTGCGTTATGGTTTAAAAATGCAAGACATCACGAATATTGTAAAAGAAACGACTTTCCAAGTGTTTAGCAAACCTATTGATGAAGGTGGAATTGTAAAATGTATCAAAGTTTCGGCTAAAGAACAAGGAAACAAGCGTATGTCCAAAGGGCAAATCGAAAATCTAACTGCTATTGCGCAACAAAATGGTTTGGGTGGATTGGCTTATATTATTGTAAACGAAGACGAATTGCAATCGCCAATTATTAAATTCTTGGGTGAAGAAATTGCAGCAGGAATTATAAAAGCGACCAATGCACAAATTGGAGATATTGTATTCTTTTCAGCAGCTGATTATGCTACGGCCAACAAAGCTTTGGATGCGGTTCGTCAAGAAATGGGTAGAATGTTGCACTTAATCAATCCGAAGGAATTACGTCCGGCTTGGGTGGTTGATTTTCCAATGTTTGAAAGAACAGATGAAGGAAGATGGACGTTTACACACAATCCGTTCTCGATGCCGGCTATTTATGATTTACAAAAACATATGGAAGGTGATGATGAAAAAATCGGAACCATTATCGCGCAGCAATATGATATTATCTTAAATGGTTATGAAATTGGCGGAGGTTCAGTTCGTGCACATAAATCGGAGATTCTTGAAGCAACTTATAGAAATATGGGTTACAATAAAGAAGAAATGATGAAAAGTGTGGGAACGATGTACAAAGCTTTCCAATATGGCGCACCGCCACATGGAGGAATTGCATGGGGAATTGATCGTTTGATGATGATTTTAGAGAAAAAAGCATCTATTCGTGAAGTTATGGCTTTCCCAAAAACAGGAAGTAGTGAAGATTTATTATTTGGCGCACCATCTTTATTATCTGACAAAAAGGTAGAGGAGATGAATGTGAGGATTATGAGGAAATAGAGGTTTTCAATTGCAATGGCAATATCAAATTTCAATGACAATTGGAATGAGAAATTAGGAAAAATAATTTAAATATAAATATGAACCGAGCAAATTGCTCGGTTTTTGTTTTTAACTTAATTTCTCGTTTATTATGAATCACGACTACTAAAAAATAAATAAAAAGATAGTTGGAAAAAAGTTATATTTACATTTATTTTTGTGCACGGGCACAAAAGTAATTCAAGAAAGTCTTTTTATAGTCTATCGCCATTTGTTTTTAACTTCATTTACTTCTATTGACTAACAATTTAATTAATAAATATGAACACTTATATGTTTAATGTAAAAATAAAAAAGCATTTAATAATGTCTTTCCTTTTTGTTTATTTTCTCGGAAATACTGTTTCATTTGCACAATCAACACTCGACCAATTATGGGAAGTAAAAGCAATTGATACGACTAATTATACTCCAGCTTATTTGGGTAATGGAATAATTGGATTTAAAAGTTTAAAAAGCGGATTAGGTGCCGAAAGGGTGGTCATAAATGGTTTATATGACAGAAGTGCCATCGGGGATAATGTAAGGTTGATTAATTATTTTAATCCGATGAATCTCAACCTAACTTTTAAAGATAAGTCCGATTTGGAATTTGGTTCAAAAGTGAGCAATTGGCAACAAAGCCTTAATCTAAAAGAAGCAATTTTAACAACATCATATAGTTATGGTGGAATTTTAAATGTAAAAAGTGAAATGTTGGCTTTACGAAATCTTCCTATGACAACTATGGGAATTTATGAATTTACAGCCCTTGCTGATACTGAATTTACGATCAAAAATGTAATGAAAATGCCAGATCGCAGCAATTCATCTAGCATTTACAAGCCTTATGCAAATTATGGATTATACCGTTTGGGCAACAGTTCAAAAGAGAAGATTGCTGTAATGTCTGCCGGATTTCCAACTGAATCTGGAACAGATTGCGTTGCGGGAGCCAATACTTACTTTTTTAACGGTCATTCGCCTGAGATTAAATACACCAAACTGGATAACAATAATCAACAGTGTGCATTTACCATTAAACTCAAAAAAGGCGAAAAATTTTCATTTACTATTTTGAGCGCCTTTACACATTCTCGTTTTACTAAAGATGTTTATAATGATGCTGTAAGAATTTGCAGCAAGGATTATAATTTGGGTTATTCAAAATTGGTGGCTTCACATAAATTGGAATGGGAAAAATTATGGAAAAATGATATTGAAATTGATGGCGACAATGAAGCACAAATTGATGTTCGCCTGGGACTTTATTCTTTGTATTCTTCAATAACCAATGGTTTTGAATTAAGCATTCCTCCTTGTGGTTTAGCGGAAACAGGCTGGGGCGGACATATTTTTTGGGATGCTGAACTATGGATGTATCCGGCTCTTCTGGTGATGAAACCAGATTTTGCTCAATCTATGATTGATTTCAGGTTTAATACTTTAAATCAAGCAAAAAATAGAGCTGCTCAATTTGGATACAAAGGAGCGATGTATCCTTGGGAATCTGACTTGCATGGGAATGAATGCACTCCCATTTCTTATAAATTGGATATGAATGAACACCATGTTACTGCCGATGTCGCCATTGCTGCATGGAACTATTATCAGGTAACAAAAAATAAGTTATGGCTAAAGGAAAAAGGTTTTCCTATTATTAAAGAAGTCGCTGATTTCTGGGTATCGAGAGCAGAAAAAGATGAAAAAGGTCTCTATCATATCAAAAACGTTGTAGGCCCTGATGAGTATTTTGAAGATGTAGATGATGATGCTTTTACAAATGGCGCTGTTAAAGTGGTTTTAGATGCTGCCATCAAGAGTGCTAAACTGATTAATAAAGAGGAGGATGCTATGTGGACAGATGTATTAAATAACATCGTGATTTTAAAACATAAAGATGGGTATACTTTGCAAAATGCACAATATACCGGCCAAAAAATCAAACAGGCCGATGTTAATTTGCTGGCTTTCCCACTGGAATACATAACAGATAAAAAACAAATTGAAGCAGATTTAAAGTTCTATGAACCAAAAATTGATCCTAATGGACCATCAATGAGTTATAGTGTTTTGGCAACTTCCTATGCCCGTTTAGAAGCAACCGATAAAGCGTATCAACTTTTTCAAAAATCATATCAGCCTAACCGTAAGCCACCTTTTGGTTTCATATCCGAAAAGCCACGAAAAAGCGCTAGTGTTTTTTGCACGGGTTATGGCGGTATGCTACAAACAGTGCTTTTTGGGTTTGCTGGTATGAATATTAATGAAAAAGGGCTTTACCAGAATAAAGCTAATCTGCCATCCAATTGGAAGAAATTAACAATTAAAAGAGAAGGTAAGAAAGATATTATTTGCGTAAAATAAAAAGAGCAAATTAGAATACAAGTTAGTTATTTAACTCGGACACTCGAATATTTATAAAGTCTAGCGGTTGCGTAGAAATTTTTTCGTGCACATATGGGTTACAACAAAGAAGAAATGATGAAAAGTGTGGGAACAATGTACAAAGCTTTCCAATATGGACCACCACCACATGGAGGAATTCGCTTGGGGAATTGATTTCTGATTCATTTTAAAATTGATGAAAGTAATAATTCTGTACTCATTTTAGGCGTTATTTCTACTCATAAAGACCCGAATACCACTTGGCTGTAGACTATTCATAATAATAAAACCGAGACCAAATTTGCTCGGTTTTGGTTTATAGGATGGTTTGGTTGCGAATTTATTCCTTATAGCTTTTTTCATTGCACTTGAATTTTGAAATTGCCATTGCTATTGAAATTGCCATTAAAATTGATTTTTGCTATTGCCATTGTCCTAGCCATTGAACTTGATTTTCCCCATCGAAACTCACACGATTTTGTTAATAACTTAACAACTTAAAATGGGATTTTAACCATAAATTACTATCGGGTTTCCTATATTTGCGTGTTATACGAAAAATACATTTTTAGATTAAAAAATATGAGCGAAGAAATCAAGAAAAACAATTATTCAGCAGATAGTATTCAGGCATTAGAAGGAATGGAGCACGTAAGAATGCGTCCTTCGATGTATATTGGAGATGTAGGAGTTCGAGGACTACATCATTTGGTTTATGAGGTTGTCGATAACTCTATCGATGAAGCGATGGGAGGTTTTTGTGACACCATTAGAGTTGATATAAATGAGGATGGATCTATTACCGTTGAAGACAATGGTCGTGGTATTCCTGTTGATATGCACAAAAAAGAAGGCGTTTCAGCACTTGAGGTTGTAATGACCAAGATTGGTGCCGGAGGAAAATTCGATAAAGATTCCTATAAAGTTTCTGGTGGATTGCACGGTGTTGGGGTTTCTGTTGTAAATGCGTTGTCAAAACATTTGAGAGCCACTGTTCACAGAGACGGAAAAGTCTACGAGCAAGAATACGAAAGAGGAAAATCTCTTTATCCTGTAAAACAAATTGGCACGACAGAAAAAAGAGGAACAGTAGTTACTTTTTATCCAGATCCAATTATCTTCACCCAAACTGTAGAGTTTACTTACGATACTTTATCGTCTAGAATGCGGGAGTTGTCCTTTCTTAACAAAGGAATTACAATTACTTTCACCGACAAAAGAGAAGTGGATAAAGACGGAAATTTTGTTTCCGAAATCTTCCATTCGGATGAAGGTTTGAAAGAATATGTTCGTTATTTGGATGCCAATCGGGAACCAATTATTTCTCACGTAATTTCAATGAATTCTGAAAAAGGCGAAATTCCTGTTGAGGTTGCCTTGATTTACAATACCAGTTACACCGAAAATATTTTTGCTTACGTAAACAATATTAATACTCACGAAGGTGGAACGCACTTGCAAGGATTTAGAACTGGTTTGACCAGAGCCTTGAAGAAATACGCAGATGCTTCTGGAATGTTGGATAAATTGAAATTCGAAATTGCTGGAGATGATTTCCGTGAAGGATTGACAGCCATTATTTCGGTAAAAGTTTCAGAGCCACAATTTGAAGGTCAGACTAAAACAAAATTAGGAAATAGAGAAGTAGTTGCTCCGGTAAGTCAAGCCGTAAGTGAAATGATTGAAAATTATTTGGAAGAAAATCCAAATGATGCTAGAATCATTGTTCAAAAAGTAATTTTGGCTGCTCAGGCCCGTCACGCTGCAAAAAAAGCACGTGAAATGGTACAACGCAAAACCGTAATGGGTGGTGGCGGATTACCAGGAAAACTATCCGATTGTTCTGAACAAGACCCTCAAAAATGCGAAGTATATCTTGTCGAGGGAGATTCGGCTGGTGGAACCGCAAAACAAGGTCGTGATCGTGCATTTCAAGCTATTTTGCCATTACGTGGAAAGATTTTGAATGTGGAAAAAGCGATGCACCACAAAGTTTTTGAAAACGAAGAAATCCGAAATATATTTACCGCCCTTGGAGTAACCATTGGAACAGAAGAAGACAGCAAAGCTTTGAACATCACAAAATTACGTTACCATAAAGTAATCATTATGTGTGATGCCGATGTCGATGGTAGCCACATTTCAACTTTGATTTTGACATTCTTCTTCCGATTTATGAAAGAATTAATCGAAGAAGGACACGTATATATTGCAGCTCCACCTTTGTATTTGGTAAAAAAAGGAAACAAAAAAGAATACGCTTGGACGGAAGACCAACGCGATCAAGCCAATGCAAAAATGGGCGGAAGCGCAGCGATTCAACGTTATAAAGGTCTTGGAGAAATGAACGCGGAACAATTATGGGAAACCACAATGGATCCAAGTTTTAGAACTTTACGCCAAGTAAATATTGACAGTCTTGCCGAAGCTGACCGAGTTTTCTCAATGTTAATGGGAGACGAAGTGCCGCCGAGAAGAGAATTTATCGAGAAAAATGCAGTCTATGCAAATATTGATGCATAAATAGTGGATTTGCAGATTTGCTTATTCGTTATTTCGATTTCAAATAACCAAATAACCAAATAACAGAAACAACAAACAACAAATAATAAATAAAATTAAATTAAATGAAAGTTACAATTGTAGGAGCAGGAAATGTGGGAGCATCTTGCGCAGATTCAATTTCTTATAGAGGAATTGCAAGTGAAGTAGTATTATTAGATATCAGAGAAGGTTTTGCCGAAGGTAAAGCAATGGATATTTCTCAATGTGCAACCAACACAGGTTTTAATACTAAAGTTTCAGGTATTACGAATGATTATTCAAAAACAGTCAATAGCGATGTAGTAGTAATAACTTCAGGAATTCCAAGAAAACCAGGAATGACTCGTGAAGAATTGATAGGTATCAATGCAGGAATTGTAAAATCGGTTGCTGATAATGTATTAACTCATTCGCCAAATGCAATTATTGTTGTGGTTTCAAATCCTATGGATACAATGACATATTTGACATTGAAAGCTACAGGTTTACCAAAAAATAGAGTGATTGGAATGGGTGGAGCATTAGACAGCTCTCGTTTTAGATATTATTTGTCAAAAGCATTGGACAAACCATCCAATGATGTTTCTGCAATGGTTATTGGTGGTCACGGAGACACAACGATGATTCCTTTGACAAGATTGGCTTCTTACAACGGAATTCCGGTTTCTGAATTTCTATCTGAAGAAGAATTGGCTAAAGTTGCTGCCGATACAATGGTTGGTGGAGCTACTTTAACTGGACTTTTGGGAACATCAGCTTGGTATGCACCGGGAGCTTCTGTAGCGTATTTAGTGGATAGTATTTTGAATGACCAAAAGAAAATGATTGCTTGTTCTGTAATGCTAGATGGTGAGTACGGTCAAAACGATATTTGCATTGGCGTTCCTTGTATTATTGGGAAAAACGGAATCGAACAAATTCTTGATATTAAATTAAGCGATGCTGAAAAAGCGGCTTTCGCCAAAAGTGCAGATGCTGTCCGAAATATGAACGCTGACCTAAAATCAGTTTTAGCATAATAATATAGGTATAAAAAAGAGAAGACTGCACTTTTGCAGTCTTTTTTTTGACATTAATCAATAAATAAATTGGTTAATCTTTACGTTAATTATATATTTGCTCGGTCAAAAAAAGATGATGTAATTCATAACGTTTTATTTTTCAATAAAAATAGATGTTAGGGCTTATTTTATAAGGGCTTAAACCAAAATATATACAATAAATAATTAATTTTTAGTAATAATGCAGAATAAAGGACTTATTAAATTTTTCGCAATTCTATTTGCATTGGTAAGCATTTACCAACT
>JAAFGY010000045.1 GCA_010365135.1 Flavobacterium sp. | reverse complement strand
TGTTGGCCCCGTTTTGATACCCGATGTGGTGTACGTTGTTCCATTCCAAGTATAACTATCACAAGCGGAAACCGTAGTTACATTATCAGAAGATGGAGTGATGGTTAAATTTAATTTCTCCGTAACGCAATTTGCTGTTGGCCCCGTTTTGATACCCGATGTGGTGTACGTGGTTCCATTCCAAGTATAACTATCACAAGCCGAAACGGTAGTCACATTATCAGAAGATGGTGTGATGGTTACCGAAACTGGTATTCTTGCGCTTTCACATCCAGTAGAACTAGAAGTGACGTAATAGATTTTAGTAGTTAAAGCAGTGGCTCCTATCAAGGCAACTCCACCAGAAGAGGCGGAATACCATTTTAATGAATTTCCAGTTGCAATTAAATTAGCCACAGTTCCAGAATCACAGAAATTTTGAGCATTTGCTGTTGGCGCAACTAAACCAGAACAATCATATTCCCATTTCATTGCATCCAAGGCAACATATTCAAATGTTCCAGTAGTGCTTACAATGTATTCATCAATATTTGCATTTGAATTATTGGCACCTCCATAATTGGCTAAATCGATTAAAGTATAGCCATTTTTAACCAAAATATTTGAATTAAATCCAGTACTTGCTGTAGCTGTAAAAACAACCGCCCCAGCCTTTTTTCCAATAATAGTACAAGAACCAATACCAGAATTTAAATCAGATTGGCTTAAAAACAAATAAATTGATTTTAAATGGAATGACGTTCCTCCAGCACTTTTAATTGTAAATTGTATTGGAACTCCAATATCAGCTGTGGCAGAATTATCAATGAATTTGTTGTCGGCTGCTGTACCGTTCCAGCCAGTACCAGTAAAATTCGCTATGTCGAAAGTTCCTCCAGCCTGTGATGTAATATTAAAAACCTGACTGTTATCAGTAAAACTCTTGCTATTGTCTATTTCGGTTTCAAAGGTTTCTGTTGTCTGTGCAAAAATAGAACCTATAAAAAGCAAAGCTATTACTACGTGTAAGTAATTATTTCTCATATAACTATATTTAATTTCGTGATGGAAAAATTCCTTGTAAAGCAATTATATAGGTCATTGCAATGGAGGGTTGCATTGTATTTATTGGGGTTGGCGTTAGAGTTCCAGCAGATGTTGTCGCTGTACCTATCAAAGGAGTATTTGCACTCGCCGTATTGAATCCTAACGTATTACGAGTTATAGAATTAACAGTTATTGTGGGTGCAGCAATAGACGATGAAGCAGTAGGAACATTTGCTGTTGCTGCGCTGGAACTTACTTTAATAGGTTCATTATGGCTATGCGCAGGCAAATTAGCTTGAGTTAAAATAGCCGTTTCAGCACCTTGTCTTTCTCCTAAAACAATAGATAATCCATCACCTACAGGTACTCGACCTCTAAGATCGGGTAAGGCAAATGTAGTTTGTCCATTGCCTCCATAAGTTGTTCCTAAAAGGGAAAACAGAGCTTGGTTTTGATTAATTGGTAATAATTGACCACTACATAATGCCCAACCACGTGGAGCATAATTTTGGGCAACAAGTTTAATTTCTCCTAAATAGGGTTCTTGAGCAAAGAGCGTTTTTGTAAATAAAAACAAGGCTAGGGTAACGATATATTTATATTTCATTTTTTTTAATTTTGTTATGGACGTGGTGGAAATATTCCTTGTAAAGCAATACAGTATGTTAATGCAAGGCAGGGTTGTGTAGTTACAGAAATTGAACTTCCTGTTGTCGATGTGGTTACATTAGATAATGTGATGTTTGGAACCGCTGTGTTATATTCAGCTATCGGACGAGAAGCACTATTGAAAACTTGTACTGGTGCAGCTAGCGAAGAACCACCAGAAGGGACGCTTGATGTTCCCACACTGGAACTAACTTTGATTTGTGCAACGTGAGTATGAGCTGGTAAATTTTCTGGAGCTAAAGTTGAAGTACCATCCATTTGGCCTT
The DNA here is from genome assembly GCA_010365135.1 of Flavobacterium sp. GTDB lineage: Bacteria > Bacteroidota > Bacteroidia > Flavobacteriales > Flavobacteriaceae > Flavobacterium. The sequence continues at coordinate 21,172 of JAAFGY010000045.1, read as the reverse complement.
GGTCGATACCACTTAACCCAGGCCCTTGACCAGGTTGAACAGCCATTCGTTCACGCAGGTCTGGCAAAGCAAAAGTTGATCTTCCATCTCCGCCATATGTAGTTCCTAATAAGGCAAAAAGAGCTGTGTTTTGACTTATGGGTAATAATTGTCCCTCACATTTTGCCCACCCTTGTGGTGCAAAATTACTAGCAAAAAGCCGAACTTCACCAACAAATTGATCTTGCGCAAAAATAGAGTTGGCCAACAAAAAGAAAAGGATTATTAAGTTGTATTTATTTTTCATAGTTTAAAACTTTAGTATTAATTTTGAGTAGGATAGATACCGAAAAGAGAAATAATATAATTCATCCCCAGACGAGGTCTTGAAATACTTACCGGTTGCGAAATACCAACACTAGAAGTGGTAACCGTAGCCATTAGAATGTCGGGCGCATTAGAAGTATAACTCAAGTTAGGCAAAAAAGTCCTTCCCGATAAAACTCCAGAGGTAGCAATACTTGATGAAGCAGTTGGAATGTTAGAAGTCGCGTTTCCATTGTTGACAACAATTTGACCTAAATGGGTATGTGAGGGCATATTGGTAGTAGATATTGTAGTATATTCCTGACCAATGGTTTCGCCTAAAATGTGATTACTTAAACCAGCCCCTTGACCAACTCCTATGGGAACTCTACCACGAAAATCGGGTAATGCAAATGTAATTTCTCCATCACCGCCATAGATTGTACCTATTAAATTAAAAAGGGCATCATTTTCACTAATAGGAAGTACAGATCCATCACAGAAAGCCCAACCAGCAGGGGCAAAATTCCCGGCGAATAACCGAATTTCACCTATATAGGGTTGTGCAAAAAGTAGCTTTGTAAACAAAAATAAAGCTAATGTTAAAAGTCGAGATTTTTTCATTATTTATTATTTAGAGTTATTTTGATAAATTAGATTTTGAATTTAAAATTGATATACTATTGAATATTCTAAAAAACATGTTTTATAATAGAATCAATTTATGGCGAAAATATGTTTTTTTTTCTATTAAAAAAAGATTGATGATTAATATTTCTTAAGTATATTGTTAAAAATATGAATTTAGATTTATCAATAAGATTTGAAAAATGGAACATTTTTTAACTATTTTTGCTAAGCAAAGCGTCCCGAGACTTCGGGATGGCTTACCAAATAAAAACCCCAAAATGGCTTCTAAAAAGATATTATTACTCCTTCTTATCCTGATTTCCTTTTCGGCAAAAGCATCTTTTATTTTGTTGCCAATGGACGAAACCACGCAGCAAAATCATTTGAAAGCTTACGGAATAACCTATTGGTGTATCGAAAAAAAATACAAAGCCAGCTGGTTGCTCAATTACCGTGGAGGTTCTTTTTTATTGGCAGATGCTCCCGAAATCAGGAAAGAGTGTCAAATTCGAGGCGTGAGTTTTGAAGTGTTGAGCGATACGGAAACCAATCAAATTCTGGAATTAATATCCAGTCCTTCCCAAAATATGGAAGCTGTTGCACTCGAAAAAGCCCCTAAAGTTGCCGTTTACACCCCCAAAGGAAAACAACCTTGGGACGATGCCGTGACTTTGGTTTTAACGTATGCCGAAATTCCCTTTACACCTATTTATGACGAAGAAGTTTTAAGCGACCAACTCCTACTTTACGATTGGTTGCATTTGCATCACGAGGATTTTACAGGACAATATGGAAAGTTTTTTGGTTCCAACCGGAATTCACCTTGGTATATTGAACAAAAGAAAGAAGCGGAAGTTTTAGCCACAAAATTAGGGTACAAAAAGGTTTCGGAAGAGAAATTGGCTGTAGCTAAAAAAATCAGAGATTTCGTTATTGGTGGAGGGTTTATGTTTGCCATGTGTTCTGCAGCCGATAGTTTTGATATTGCTTTGTCTGCTGATGGTGTTGATATTTGTGAACCGATGTTTGATGGTGACGCAAGTGAGCCCAATTACCAATCCAAAATAAATTATGCCAATACTTTTGCCTTTAAAGATTTTATTTTAGACCGAAAACCAGAACATTATGAATTTTCGAATATTGATATGACCGAAAAAAGAATCTTGCCAATGGATAAAGATTATTTCACTTTAATGGAATTCTCGGCAAAATGGGATCCCATTCCTTCTATGTTATGTCAAAACCACACTCAATTAATTAAAGGATTTATGGGGCAAACTACTGCTTTTGATCCAACACTTATTAAATCGAACTTACTGATTATGGGAACTTGTGAGCTCAATGGCGAAGCGCGTTACATTCACGGCGAAAAAGGCAAAGGGATGTTTACTTTTTATGGCGGTCACGATCCAGAAGATTACCAACATAGAGTGGGCGATCCAGTAACAGTGCTCGATTTGCACCCCAATTCACCCGGGTATCGTTTGATTTTGAATAATGTTTTATTTCCTGCGGCCAGAAAGAAAAAACAAAAAACATAGATATAAAAAAACACACCTCAAAGGTTTTTAAAACCTTGGAGGTGTGTGTTTTAGTATTTCAAAATCTAAATAATTAAAACGATAAAATGTCGTATTTTAAAATATTGTAAAATAAAATAATATCTTGATTTTCAGTAGATTTTATTGCTTTTGAGCCTTTTGACTTTACGACTTTTAAACTTTCGACTTACTTACTTATTATTTTCGATCACATAATTCAAAACCTTGGTCATTAAATGCACTCGGTCTTTGCCTGTGACGTTGTGTTTGTGCATTGGATAAGCAAAAAAGTCAACCTGTTTTTCGGCTTCAATAAACTTTTTGAGTAAAGCAAAATTGTTTTGCATTACGACAGTATCATCGCTGGTTCCGTGAATTAAAAGCAGTTTTCCTTTTAAATTATTCACATAGTTCAAGGTACTAGCTTCGTCAAAACCTTTTTGATTTTCTGCGGGTGTGTCCATATAACGTTCGCCGTACATCACTTCATAATATTTCCAATCGGTTACAGGGCCACCGGCAACTCCCACTTTGAAAACGTTTGGTTTTCGTAACATTATGGATGTGGTCATAAATCCTCCAAAACTCCAACCGTGAATTGCCAAGCGATTTCCATCTACATAAGGCAGCGATTTCAAATATTCTACGCCTTTCATTTGGTCGTCGATTTCGTTTACGCCCACTCGTCCGTGAATGACGCTTTCGAACGCAAAACCACGATTGTCCGACCCGCGATTGTCCATCGTGAAAACCAAATACCCTTGTTCTGCCATCCAATACATCCAAAGATTGGCGCCATCCAAATAGGAATTGGTAACCATTTGCGCGTGTGGTCCTCCATAAAGATAAACCAAAACGGGATATTTTTTTGTAGGGTCAAAATTGCTTGGTTTGATTAATCGGGTGTACAGGTCGGTTGTTCTGTCAGCAGATTTTATGGTTTTGATCTCGGCAGTTCCCATTTGATAATCAGCATATTTATTTTTGCTTTCCAAAAGTGTTTTGGCTTTTTGATTTTTGTTGTACAACAACGAAATCGAAGGTGTCGAATGATTGGAATATTCATCAAAAAACCAATTTCCATCAGTACTTATGTTTACGGTGTGGGTTCCTTGATCTTTAGTAATCAAAGTTTGTTTTCCTTTCAGATCTACTTTGTAAACCAACATATTTGTTGGATTTTCGCCTGTTGATTTAAAATAAATTTCGCTTCCGGCTGCATTGCTGCCAATAATTTCTCGAACCGGGAATTCATTGGTAGTCAGTTTTTTAATTAATTTTCCTTCAATAGAATAATAATATAAGTTGTCGAAACCGTCTTTTTCGCTTATCCAAATTAAATTATTCGACTTCGTACTGGGAAAAAAAGCGTCATGTTCAGGCTCCACCCATTTGTCGTTTTTCTCATTGAGAATAGTTCGAACAAAAGTTCCAGTTTGCGCATCATAAACATTCAAAGACATATCATTTTGACCACGATTGAGTTCTGCAATCAAAACATATTTTTCGTCTGGCGACCAAGAAAGATTGGTTAAATAATCATCTTGATTTCCTCGTGGCGAAATGTAAACCGTTTTTTGGGTTGCCAAATTGTAAATTCCTACTCTAGGTTTTTCGCTTTTTTGACCAATCATTGGGTATTTTATACTGACTAATTTTCCTGGCGTTTCGGTAATATCAAGCAAAGGATAATCAGCAACATCGGTTTGGTCTTTTTGGTAAAAAGCTAAAAAGTTGGATTTTGGTGACCAAAAAATTCCGTTACTGATTCCAAATTCACTTCTAGCAAAAAATTGTCCGGAAACAATCGCTTCATTGGTTTCGTTGGTAACAGTGATTTTTTCCTTGTTTTTATTCAGAAAATACAAATTGTTTTTTTCGGTGAAAGCTAGATTTTGTTTGTCGGAATCAAAAGTTTGGTTTTCTGCCGTCTTTGACGTTTCCTGAACTTTGGTTCCTGATTTGGTAGATACTGAATAAGTAAAAAATTTTGTTCCTTCCGTCACTAAAATCGTGTGGGCATCAATCCATTTACTACTGGAAAGCGTTTTAAGATTGGTACCTAATGATTTGTTGATTTCGTCCAAAGTGACCAATGGGAATGCTTTGTTATCGATCGCATTTGCCGATACCATTTTGGTCATATTATCAACGTAATAAACGTAATTATTAGTGTTTGGAATCCACTGAAAACCGACTAATTTATCGGCTCTAAATTCTCGGTTTTGTTCTAAAACACCTTGTTCGAGAGTTATTTTTTTGGTTTGGCCCAAGGAGGAAAAGGCGAAAATACAACTTAAGGCTAAAATTGAAAATTTGGTCATAAAAGTAGGTTAATTAAATGTGGCATAAAAGTACAAAAAGGAGGATAATAACAGACATTTTTACATCTATAATTATCCTCCTTTGTACAATAAAAAGCAATTTAGACCAAACCCTGTTCGTTTTCTTTGTCCAAATATTCTTGAACAATTTCGATAGCATTGGTCACCACATCACTTAAAGCGGTGATGAAACTTCCTTCTTCAGCACTATCAATCGCGTGTCTGATGGCTTCTGTTTCCTTCGGAATAATTTCGTAAGTCACATCTTTACCCGAATTTTTGATTCCCTCAAGGATTAAACCGATAATTCCTTCTTCGGTTCTTCCTCTTAAATGTTTTTCTTGTCGAATAATAATATGGTCAAACATTCTGGCGGCAATAGTGGCACATTCTTTAATATCTTCGTCACGACGATCACCAACACCAGCAATAATTCCGATTTTTTTCGTGGCTTCTACACTTTGCAAAAACTCTTCGACTCCTCGATAACCGGAAGCATTGTGTGCAAAATCAATTAAAACCTTGAATTTTTTAAACTCAAAAATATTCATTCGACCCGGAGTTTGTGCAGCACTTGGAATAAAAGTTTGCAACGACAAGCTAATATCTTCCGTTTTGAAACCCCATAAATAACTGGCTAAGGTAGCTGCAAGCACATTGGCAATCATGAATTTTGCTTTTCCGCCAAGGGTCAATGGAACGTGAGTGGCGCGTTCGATTCGGATTTTCCATTCGCCTTTTTTGATGGTGATAAAACCGTTTTCATAAACCGCTACCGTTTTTCCTTCGGCGCATAATTTTTTAATTAACGGATTGTCTTCTGTCATACTAAAGTAGGCAACTTTGCAATCCAGTTCCGAACCAATTTTTATGCAATGTTCGTCTTCGGCATTCAAAATGGCCCAACCATCTTTCTTGATGCTTTTTACCACGGTGCTTTTTACGCGAGCCAAATCATCCAGTGTGTGAATGTCGTTTAGTCCCAAATGGTCTTCTTGAATGTTGGTAATTATTCCAATGTCACATCGGCTAAAGCCAAGTCCAGAGCGTAAAATTCCACCACGAGCAGTTTCTAAAACTGCAAATTCTACCGTTGGATCTCTCAAAATATATTCAGCACTTATAGGTCCAGTAGTGTCTCCTTTTTCCATCATATGGTTTTGGATATAAATCCCATCGGATGTGGTGAAGCCCACTTTAAAGCCATTATTTTTTACAATATGAGCCAAAAGTCGGGTAGTGGTAGTTTTTCCATTGGTTCCCGTAACTGCAATAATAGGAATACGACAATTTTTTCCCGGAGGATAAAGCATGTCAATAACGGGTGCAGCAACATTTCGTGGCAATCCTTCAGAAGGTGCAAGGTGCATCCTGAAACCCGGAGCAGCATTGACTTCGAGAATTACACCGCCATTTTCTTTTAGAGGTTGGGTTAAATTTTTGGCCATAATATCTACGCCACAAATGTCTAATCCGATGACTCTCGAAATTCTTTCCGCTAGAAATATATTTTCTGGATGCATCATATCGGTGACATCTACAGAAGTTCCGCCAGTGCTTAGATTGGCAGTCGATTTGAGATAAACAATTTCACCTTTATTTGGAATAGTTTCTAAGGTGTAATTCATTTTTTCCAATAAATCTTCGGTATCGCGATCCACATCTATTTGAGTCAATACATTTTCATGACCATAACCACGCCTTGGATCAAGATTGGTGGTGTCAATCAATTCCCGAATCGTATGGTTGTCATCACCAACCACGTGAGCTGGAACGCGTTTTGCGGCAGCAACAAGTTTGTTATCAATTACTAAGATTCTAAAATCGAAACCGGTGATAAATTTTTCTACAATGATACGGTTACTATAATTTTTGGCGAAAGCCAAACCTGAAACTGCATCTTCCCAACTCGTAACATTGATGGACGCTCCTTTTCCGTGATTGCCATCCAAAGGTTTTAGGACAATTGGGTATCCAATTTTTTCTATGGTTTTGGCCAAATCTTCTTCATCCACGCAAATACTTCCGCTGGCAACAGGAATTGAAGCCATGTCTAGCATTTTTTTGGTAAGCTCTTTGTTGCACGCCATATCCACCGCAATACTACTGGTTTTGCAAGTAATTGTTGCTTGAAAGCGCATTTGGTTTACGCCATAACCCAGCTGAACCAAGGAATTTGTTCCCAATCGAATCCACGGAATATCACGGTTTACAGCTTCTGCGACAATACTTCCCGTACTTGGCCCAAGTCGAACCCGTTCCCGAATTTCCCGCATTTTTTGCAAATCGGAATCCAAATCATAAGCTGTACCTTTTATTAAGGCGTCGGCAATAGCTACAGCACTTTCGGCGGCAAAAAGACCAACATTTTCTTCGGTATAACTAAAAACGACATTGTAGATTCCTGGAGTTTTAGTTTCTCTTGTTCGTCCAAAACCCGTATCCATTCCTGCCAAAGTTTGAATTTCAAGTGCAATATGTTCGATGACGTGACCCATCCAAGTTCCTTTTTCAATGCGCATAAAAAAACCGCCACGACAACCTTCTGAACAGCGATGCTCGATCAATGTTGGGATCATAGTTTCCAACCGTTCTCTAAATCCTTCTATTTTATTGGTAGGAGATTGCTCCATTTCCTCTAAATCCAAACGCATTTGGATTAATTTTTTTCTTTTGATGCTCCATATATTTGGACCACGAAGCGCTTGAATTTTTAATATTTTCATAAAACAGAAAGTTTAGAATTGTGATAATTATTGGATAAAAATAGTGTTGAATATTCGTTTTTGAAAATTTTTATCCCCACTGATAGGTTTTTAATAAGAAAAGAATATAAGTCAACTAAATTAGATTTTTAAAATTAGTTATCAAAATTTATCGAATTTTTAATTGTAAACTTTCTTTGGTTATAAATAATTCAAAAAAAAAGAAGACTTCAATTGCTCATTTTAGGTTTTTGGTTAATTTTACCAAATGAATATACTTGGAAAACTAATAATAATAGGTGGTGCGGTTGACAAAGGAAGTTTTACGGAAAGCGATTTTGACAAGAGCGCTGCAAAGAATTTAAATTTTTTTGAAACTGGAATTTTAAAAAGAATTATTGACGAATCAAAACTCAAAGAACTCTCTCGAATTGAGGTAGTGACGACGGCATCAAAAATTCCAAAAGAAATTGGCCCAGAATACGTTAAAGCTTTAAGTTATTTGGGTGCCAATAATGTGGATATTTTGGATATTGTAAAAAGAGAGCAAGCGACTGATCCAGAAATTTTAGAACGATTAAGAGCTGCTGATGTGGTTATGTTTACGGGTGGCGATCAATTGCGACTCACGTCAATTCTTGGAGGCACGCCTTTTCACTACATTTTATTGGAAAAATACAGGAATGAAGATTTTATATACGCCGGAACTTCGGCTGGAGCTGCTGCGGCTTCCAATAATATGATTTATCAAGGAAGCAGTTCCGAAGCATTATTGAAAGGCGAAGTGAAAATCACTAGCGGTTTGGGCTTAATTGACGATGTCATTATCGACACGCATTTTGTACAAAGAGGCCGAATTGGAAGGTTATTTCAGGCTGTTGTGGGGAATCCAAAAGTGCTTGGAATTGGACTTGGTGAAGACACGGGTTTGCTAATTACCAAGGGAAAACAAATGGTTGCCATCGGTTCTGGACTAGTAATTCTTGTTGATGGTCGCGAAATAAAGGACACCAATTTAACTCAAATTGAGTTAGGGCAACCCATTTCAATCTCACATTTAGTAACCCATGTGATGAGCAAATACGATACTTTCAATCTCGATACGTATAAAATGACCATTCAATCTTCGCAATACGTGTAAATTAGAAAGCAGTTTTCAGATGGCAGTTCCCAGCTGAAACCTGCAATCTGCAATCTGCAATTTATGAAAATTATTATCCACGGTGGTTTTTTCTCGGAATCGGCTACCAATCATGAAACCAAAATAGCAAAGCAACACTCTTTAGAACTAATTGTGAAAGATTCCTTTGAATTTTTGAAAACCCATTCGGCTGTAGAAACGGTGGTTTTTGCAGTTTCACTTTTGGAAGACGATGAATTGTTTAATGCTGGTTTAGGTTCCCAAATTCAAAGTGATGGAAAAATCCGAATGAGCGCTGCTTTGATGGATGGTGCGACTCAGAAAATGAGTGGTGTCATCAATATAGAAGAAGTGCAAAATCCTATACAGGTTGCCCAAATTTTATTGAATTATGACGACAGGGTTCTGGGTGGAAGTGGCGCAACACAGTTTGCCAGACAAAATGGTTTCGAAAAATTCTCAGCCGAAATACCACAACGTCGAGCTGAATTTGAAGCAAAACTTAAAGCTTCAGGAACGGGAACTGTGGGTTGTGTCGCTTTGGACAGGAACGGAAAACTTGCCGTTGCCACCTCGACTGGAGGAAAAGGTTTTGAAATCCCGGGACGAATATCCGACTCGGCAACCGTAGCTGGAAATTATGCCAATGCATTTTGCGGCGTCAGTTTAACAGGTGTTGGCGAAGATATTGTTAGCAATGCAACGGCTGCCAAAATTGTGACTCGGGTTACAGATGGCTTTTCTTTACAGGAAGCTTTTACCAAAACATTCAACGAGTTAAAGCCTTATGATGGTTTTGCAGGCGCGATTGCCATTGATAAAGACGGAAATGTGTTTCACCATGATTCACATCCGAGTATGGTTTTTGCCAGTTTTGACGGACTGACTTTTGAGGTTTTTGGGTGATTAATTCAAAGAGAATTCGAACCAAATTGGAATATGATCTGAAATCTTTCGGGCTTCTAGCAAGAAATTGAAATTTTTGTAAAAAGGAATTACGCCAGCATTTATAGGAGTGATTTTGGATGCATTGTAATACATATTATCAAATTCCGAAGCGAGACAATTGCCATTTTTGCACTCTTTTTTCAAGGACGTTTTTTGGTTGATAAAAATAGATTTATACCCCATTTTCTTCAAAGGATTAAATACCGTATGCGATTGCGGACAGTTGAAATCCCCCACAAAGATCAGATTTAGATTGGGATATTCTTCGGGCAAGAATTTGAAATATTTAATCTCGGTTTCGGGCTGCATTTTCTTAGTAATGGCGTGAAAATTAGCCACCGTAAATTGTTTGTTTTCGTATTGAAACGTACAGAAAAACGGTTCTCGATCGATCTCTAAATGGTATTTTTTTTCAAGCCACGCCCTTCCTATTTTTTTGACTTTGCTAGTTTTCCAAATAAAGGCATAACGTTCCGTTTTATAGGCACTGCTGCTAGTTGGGTCGCTAATGACATAATCCCATTTGGCGCCTTTGCGATTGAGTTCGTCAGCGAGTTTTGCTACCGTTTGAGCTCCTCCATCACCGGCTACCACTTCCTGAATGGCGATGATGTCATAGTCTTTTATGGTATTGGCGATGTAGGTAATTTCTAAATTGGATTTTGATTTACCAAGGTTTTCCAGGTTCCAGGAGAGGAGTTTGGGTTGGGAAAAACTTTGAAAACTTATGAAGAGTAGAAAGAAGAATTTTTTGGTCATTATTCCAGAATCAAATTTATTTTATCTATTAATAGTTCAAATTGCTCTTTAGCAATTAATGGATGGATATGCATAGATAGTATTTCATCTGCATTTTTGTGTTTTTTTAAAAGTAGAATTTCTTTTTTTAAATAGCGTTTTAAATCATGGTCAGCAGTTAAAACTTTTAATACAAAGAAGTTGAATTCTAGATTATTTCAAGTTATCTGATATTGAGTTATGAAGTTAATTTTTATCAAGAGAGAATGTAGTTTTAATGGATTTTTGATTAACGTATTGACCAAAAAAATTCCAATCTGAATCTCTATGTAATTTTATAAGCTCTTTCTAAACTCTTTCTGAACGTTTTTAATATTAAGGTTTCATTTTTATTTTCATTGCATCATAAAATAGGATTATTAAAATTATCAGAACTACAGAAAGTATAGGCTGGAGAACGCCCATAGTATGGTTTTAAGAGTGCGATTTTGCTGAAATTCTTTTTTATTAAGAAACTCTCTATTTTTATTAGCATTTTCAGAACGGTGGTTCCAAGTAATGTTTTGTCTTGGTTTTACTTTTGGTCTAAAAAATTTTCAATCCGAGTTTTTGTATAAGCAGGCTCATTAGATGAGTAAACTTTATAATGATTATCAGAAATATTCATTTCTTTAAACCATTTTTCCCATAAAAACCTTAGAATATCTTCATCCATTTTATTGCTTTGATTTTCGGCTTTAATTTCCAAAACAAGAACTTCTAAATCGTTCAAATCCTTTCGCTCGGTTTTTATTCCAAAATCGTTTTGTTCAACTAATTGTTCCCAATTTTGTTTCCTATAAGGTTTCAGGTTTCTACTACCCAAAAGATAGCTAAAACGATTTTTATTATTATATTCTGATTGTTTGTGATATAAATATCCATCTGTCAATATTATCAAAATATTACGATAATTTGGATCGTTTTCAATACAAAAATCCTTAACGTCATCTTTAAAGAATCTCCAAATATCACTACCTTCCCAAGCACTTGAAGCAATCGTTTGTTGGTAAATGTAATTCAAGTTTTTTGAATAAAGGTTTGTTAATGAGTCATGCACTTCTTTTCTTCCTTTATTGTCCATTTTTGAACAATCAATTATTAGTTTACTTACTGTTGAATTTATATTATTATTTACTAGAGTAGGACTGAAAAATATTTTAATTTTTCCTTTTGCTTTATAAGCGCCTAACTTTTCCATATTTGAACTAAAAAAATCAGTAATTGTTTTTATGTTTTCAATGTCCTTTTTTTGTGCATCTGGATTTATTTTAGGACTGATTCTATCAGATAAATCCAAAAGAATGGAAATGTTTAATTGCTTCTCTTGAGAATTTATTGTAGTCGTTACAACTTTATCCTCCTTTTTATTCTCATTGCCTTTACAACCAATAAATAAAAATGTTGCAATTGATATAAATAATATTCGTTTCATAAATGTTTTTTTTTAGTTGCTAGAGGCTAAGTTTTTTTTAATAAATTCAGAATGTTCTAGATCAAGTAAGAATTTTTCTTTAATTCCTTCACAGTCCTGAATGTGATTTTGTGAAGAACTAGTTGATTTTAAGTATCCAACCCAACCAGTAAAATAATTATTGATACCTTCTCTTACGTCATTAAAATATAATATATAAGTTTCTAATTGTATTTTTAATCTATCAACTTCTCCTTGCAAGTTGTTTTTTTCTGTTTGAAGAGAAGATATTTCAGCTTTAATTTTCTTACATTCTGTTTTATATTCGGCTAATTTCTGCTCTTTATTTTTGATTGCAAATCTTACCTTATCCATTTTTTCGTATTCTTTCATTGTGAAATCAAATACTAGCCCCCAAATGATATAAACAACAAAACCTGCAAAAATAATTATCCAAAAATTAACTTCTTCAAAAGCCATCGATACATCCATAGGTGGCTGTGTGGTAAAAAGACCTCCAATTTTGATATTGTATATTTCTTTAACAATAGCATAGGCTATAATAAAATCAAAAAGGAATGTTACCAGAATTAGACCTGAAATTTTCAAGTATTTTCCAAGTCCTTTTTCTTCGGAAAATTTATGAATTAAAAATCCTAAGCCTAAAAATACGGCAGGAATTGCCATAATGAAAATTAGTTCAGTAAAACCATCGATCCATGCTTTGCTAATTGCTTGTGGGTCAAAAATTGCTTGTGTAATTTTTGTATCATCAGGCGTGAAATTTTTAAAAAAAGCTGAATAAGAAGCTGAACTGTAAAACACAAACAAATAAATCGTAAGAAAAATAATTATCACTAATCCAATCCAAAAACTTGCTTTAGCAAAGGAGTCACCCGAAGCTATTTTTGGGTTTTCCTTGATGTTATCTATATCTTTTATTATTTTTTCAATTTTGTTTTCCTCGTGGATTAATTTTTCTTGCTCTTCCTTTAGTTCACTTTCGATATTAAAATTTTTTGATTCAATAGTACTAATTTCTTGTTTTATTTTGCTTTTTCTTTCATTTTGTTTTATTTCATCTTTCTGAATATAACGCATTAATTGCATATATACAGCGTGTAATTTTGGGAGTAATGCTTGGGAGGAACCACCACAATATCCAGCATCTTTTGTTCCTTTGGCTGTATACGATGCTCCCGAAATGGCAGCAATTGATTCCTCGGAATTTTCAACCTGATTTTTTTGTTCTATTCCAATATTTTTTTGAGTTGTAAAAATATCTTTGAGTCCCATATTTACGAGTTTTTAATTGTTTGTAATACTAGTTCAAATGCTTTTTTTTCTTTTGCTTGTTCTAAAAGAAATTCTGTTATTTCTACTGCGTTTTCTTCTGCAAAACCCAGTCGTTTGCTAGCTTCTCGTAGGATTTCTAATTCTTTTTTATCAATTTCTTCCGTCTGCCCAAGCTATTCTCGCTAAATTATACAAATACTCTATTCGCTCATCATCATTCAAACTCTCCAGCGAAACCAATGTGTTTGGTGAAAAAATAGCCTCTTGTATCTCATTTTCGTTGATACCTCCCTTTTCTTTTCCAATTAGGTAAAGTTGTTCTAACTCATTTGGATGAACTTCCGCATCGGCTAATAGCATTTGATACAAACCTAAAAACATTTTTTTCTCGTTTTCGTTCATATTAGTATTATGTTTTAATTTCCCCCGCTCTATTGGCTTTGCAGGTCTTGCCTATTTGATATTTAAACTAGCATTTGCCCTCAAAATAAAACCTAGTAATCTTCTTGATAATTTAACCTTGAATAACAAAAATGATATTTGATTGTCTACATTATTTTTAGTTTCATAATCCAATATCTCACTTCTCACTTCCACCACTTCTTATAAATCAAATAAATCGCCCAAATGAATCCTAAAATCAGAACTACTAATTCTAGTATTAGAGAATAGTCACTAATGAAATTCAGAATAGTCATTTTCTAGGTTTTTATTGAAGCAAACCTACAACCCTTAAAAATCACTTCTTTACGGGAAACCTCATTTGGGGTAATTATTTTTTATTTTCATTGGGTAACGCCTACTTTTTTACTCTCGTATTGAAGTGTTTGTTTTGTTTTTTTGACTTTTTAGCCTTTCTCTTTTGCATTTCATCTTCATCAAATTTGTAATTTTGATTGGTATTGTAGTAGTCAGTGGGTTTTTTTTCTGTTTTTTGGTTACAGGAAAGAAACAAGCAGCAGAGCTTCAGTAATTTAATTAGTTACTTTTTTTTCATTTACAGGGCTCATTTAAATTTAGGTTCCGCAGGTAAATAGAATCTTCATTAGAGTTTTTGATTTTCGTTTGAGTTGTTTTTCTGTCAAAAGGCCTTGGTTGTTCGCTTCATTTAGTTTTTCGCACAAGGCTTCTGATTTTGCTTTCATATAGGGATATTTGGATAGTGAAATGCCATTTCCTTTTAGCGATTTTTTGTATTGTTTGATGTATTCTTTGGTGTAATTTTCGTAATCATCAAGGCATTTTTCCCACTTTATATTTAAAGAGGTTTGAGAACACTGCTGTTGTAGGGTTGTTTTATTTTCTGCTGAATTTATTTCAAGGCACTTTTCCATAGTAGGATATTTTAAATAATTCCAAAATTATATTGAATAAAAAGGATATCCTTACGGGAAACCGTAAACGGAATTAAATTAATCTACATCAAAATAATAATGACAATACACATTATTAAAATAATGGGTTTCAATTTCTGGAGCTTTCATTAGTGCCACAAATTCGTCTATAGTCACCCCAAAATACTGGTGAATTACTTGAAGTTTAAATTCTATTTCGAGGGTTTTATTGCTTTCGTCATAGCCTACTGAAATAATGTTGCGGTCGTTTACGGTGTATCGATTCATGGTTTTTACATTTTTTTTTCAAATGTAAATCCAATAAAAAAGACATCTTTACGGGAAACCGTAAAACGAGAAAATAATTTTGAAGAAATGAAGAAATGTGAAAATGTGTAAATGTGAAAAAACGAAATAAACGAAAAAATTTAACTATGCCATCTGCTGCCAACTGTTTTTGAATATCAAACTCTATTTTTTAAGAACTAAGCCTTAAACTTTTAAACTCTAAACTTAACCATTATACCAAACCCAAATCCTTAGCAATAGCAATGAGGTGTACATTATTGTTTGCCTTGAAGAAGATTTTGAGTTTGTTGATTCGTTTCTCAATACTGCTGCTGCCATTGGGAATTATGCCCGAAGTTTTGAATTCCAATGCGATTTCTTCTAAGATTAACCCTTGGGACAATGACTTAAGAAGTAAAATATCGTAGGTTTCAATTTCGATTAGGGATTTGTCTCGTAAGGCGTGAGCCAATTCTGAAGAAAGGATTTTAGCGTCATTGTTAAAAACGCTTTGAATGGCTTTTTTGAGTTCCGGAATACTGTTTCTACCCTTTGAAACGTAGGCATTAATCTCTAAATCATTAAAAAGTGATTTGATTCTAAAAGATTTGTCTTCGATAGAAAAAACTATGGTTTTGATGTTGGGCTGCAGTTTTTTTACGGCGGCAATTAATTCGTCACCAGATTTTAATTGAGTTTCACGATGATCCGTTTTGAACGATAAATCGCTTATAAGCAAATCGTATGGGGCTTCGTCTAGAAGTGCTTTTTTTACTTTCAAAAGGGCATCATCACAATATTTGGCGTGGTGAATTTCCGAAACCGAAAGTTCTTCCAGCGCTTGCCCAACTGTGATACTAATACTGTCTAAATCTTCGGCTACTAAAACTTTATTAAACATAATAGTGAGTTATATTGGAATGGTGAAACTTGTTTTGAAACCTTTGTCAGGTTTTGTGTCAAAAGTAATAGTTCCTTTAATAGCCAGAATACGGTTTTCCACATTTTGGAGACCATTTCTCGAATTAATTTTGTCGAATGACGCTCCAAGCCCGTTATCACTGTAATCTATTTGTAATTTATTTTCAATTTTTTTGAAAGCAATGACAACCAAACTGCATTGACTGTGTTTTTTCATATTAACTAGAAGTTCTTGTAGCACACGATAAACCATAATTTTTTTATTGGCTTCCAAAGCGTTCCAGTTAATAGAATCCATACCAGTAATCAAGATATTGACAGCATCAGTATGGAATCCCGAAATCATTTCTTTGAGACTAGGCACAAAGGGCAATCCGGTGTCAATGGCACTATTTTCTTTAGAAATATTGCGGGTTCTGGAATAAATAGTGTCTAAATTAGTGAGTAATATTTCTATATTTTGGGCAGAAGATAAATCCTGTGTTTCGGCAAAAGCCATCGTGTGGTAAACATCGTTTGCCAATTCATCGTGCAATTTTTTGGCAATGCGGGTTTCGGTGTCATAAGTGGTTTGGATTTTCTCTTTTTTGTTAATTGCTTTTAAATAATAATATAAAAAAATAGTGGACAGAATACCAATCAGTATCAGAAAATACAAGAGTAGATTTTTGTTTTTTTGTTGCTCTAGTTCAAGTGCAGTTAGTACTTTCTGGGTTTTTAACTTCAGATTTTCTTGTTTATCTTTTTTGGAATCGTATTTTATTTTGGCAAATTGATTTCGGGCATTTTGCCTTATTTTGTTGATGCTGTCATTGAGGTGTATGTATTTTTCGGAATAAAATTTCGATTGATTTCCAGAGCTGGACTGGATTAATGAGGCTAAAGATTCTAATCGATCATCAACATTATTCACTTTTGTCGCTTTTTCGTATGCCATTCGAGCGTAATTGGAAGCTAGTTTTGGATTGGTTTGTTTGTAATATTGAGTAAGGTGAAGATAACTTGCAGCCATTCCCCAGTGATCGTTTATGCTTTTTTTTATTTTTAAGGCATGATTCATATAGTCAATTCCTATAGAATTACCCACTTTGAAGTATGAAAAACCTAAATTATCCAGTGCTTTTGAATAGGGTGCGGGATCATTTAAGACTTCTTTTTTTAAAGTCAACGGAAGGAGAATTCGTATGGCTTGATTGTAATCGTGCTTAGCCATATAAACCACGGCTATATTGTGTTGGATTTTTAATTTTCGAATTTCATCAATTTTCAAATTTAACCCCTTTTTGTAATAATAAAGTGCATTGTCATAATCAAACAATTTCAAATAAACCACTCCAAGTAAATTATAAATAGAACTTTCATAGGAGGGATCCATCGATTTATTTACAAAAGGAAGTGCTTCAATTGCTGTGGTCTCACTGCCGGAATAATCTCCTTGATTTTGTTGAATTTCAGACATTCTTGCCAAAGAATAAATGATTCGGGTGTTGTCTGTTTTTACATCACAGAGGGATTTTGCTTTGTTGTGATAATAGTAAGCACTGTCATATTTCACTTTTTCAAGATAGTGGTCGCCAAGGTCAATGAGACGATCAATTGCTGCCAAAGTATTCTTTTTATTGGAATTGATTATAGGTTTTTTGTCGCAGGATTGCAGAATAAGAAATAGGATTGCAAAAACAAAAATCGGGAAATGTAACTTTTTGAGTATCATTCCCCGAAATTACAGAAATTTATTAAATAATAAATCTATTTCGAAAATTTATTATTAAGGTTTAATAGGTGGGGTAGGATTGACGGGATCCCCCGGTTCATCCGCTATCGCCCTCACTTTATTGCTGCTTGGGGTAGTTGGTGTTGTGTCCTCTGTGCATGAAAACATGACAATGCTAGCGATAACATACATCGATACTAAAATGATTCTTTTCATTTTTTTTTGGAATTAAAAATTAGACATAGTTTGGGCTGTCCGATAGTTAAATCGAATTCTGGCCTGAGCTAAAACCATTAATAATGGAGGGCTCTTTTACTTTTTTGGGAAGTGAAGCATGCCGAAACAGAATGACCGTATTTATACTTCCCAGATAAAGTTGTCCTACTGTTTGGCAATACTTTTTTAGAACTAGTTTCGTACATTTGTCTTAATTGCAGGTCAAAACAAGAACTAATTCTGAAGCAAAAGAATTGGTTTTTTGAATAAGTGTTGATAACGGATTCCGATGATTCCGATAATTCCGAACAATTCCAAACAATTCCAAACGATTCCGATTAATTCCGTAAATGCTATGAACAAGAATACTATTGATGATTATAAAAAGGCAGTAAAAAAGAAATATGAAGTGGAGAAATCAGGAGTATATTTGGATTATCTTTTGAATCCTTCGCCTGCTAAACTGAAAAAAATGTGCTCCCTTATTTTCGAAAACAGTAGCACAAATGCTGATATAGTGATTTTTAAAAAGTTCTTTAATTTTAATGAGGATGAAGATAAAATTAAACAGATAAAACGTTTTGATACGGATAAATTCAGACCCTTTCAGAATTTTTTACTGAAAAATACCGATATCAGTCAGATTGAAAGTTTGGATTTAATTGCCGTTTTAGTAGATTTTGACTCTAGACCTTATCGTAAGTTTCGAAATGATGGAGGTGTAGTAACAACGAATGTTGAAAAAATAGAATTGACAACTATTAGGGGAATTGAAACCACAGTAGTAAATCCAGCATATATCTCAGATATTGCTATTATAAAAAAGTGGTCTATTCAAAAAAAAGTAGTTTTAGGAATATTTAGTGTGTTGATTCTTGCGTCTTTTGGATATAGTTTTAAGCGAATATGTTTTCCAACTAAAAATGGAATTGTTTGGACAAAAGATCATTTCGTAGCAGTTGATTTAAGCGATGAAAAAAATATTGATTTTGTACAACCAATGAATCAATTTCTATTGGATAATTTTAGAAAAATAACGGCTTGCGATACGACAACTTTTTTCAAAAGTGGGGATAAAGACCAACCTTTAGTTTGGTATGGAAAAAATCCTTCAACTGGAGATTATGACTATTTCAATCAACCAGGGCTTCATCCTATATCTGGGAAAACCTTAAAAAAAATTACACCTTACATTATTGATAAGTATATCAGCGTTAAAAAAATCAAGGAATAGAAAGCAGAAATTCTAATCAGTGTGAATGTGGCTAATTATCGAATTCATGAAAAAAAAATTGGTAAAAAAAAACCCAATCTTTCGATTGGGTTTTTATAGAAATATTTACTTCCGACTCATTGTTGCTTTTTAAAGAAATGTGTTGCTTGAAGTCGGTGGAATAATTTATTTTACATTTAATTATAAACAGATAAATTAATTATTAGTAATGATTATTTTTTGAACAATATCTTCCTCATCCGTTTTAATCAAAGCAAGATAGACACCACTTTTTAAGGATTTTATTTCAACTCGATCAGATATATTGTTTAAAGAAAAAACTTTTTTACCTAATAAATCATAGATTTCGATAGACCGTTGTGACTCATTATTTGAGTTGATATAGAGAATTCCATCATTTACAGGGTTTGGATATAAAGTAAAGGTCTTATTTTTATTATTTGAAACACCTAACGAGGAGTCTACTTCGCCAATCGCAAAATCTCCAAAACCAGCAATAGCTGCTGCTGTAGCGGCATTATTTGTAGTAGTTCCTGAGGTTGCAAGAGTCGACCAAGTACCAGCATTGTACAATTTAGCTACATATCTTGCAGGGGTAGCACCGGCATCATTATTAGCAGTCGCATAAGTAAATGAAGCCGTATAGGTCCCAAAATCGGCTAAAAGATCATTCATCAAGGTCCATGTTCTATTAACGCTTTTTGAACTTAAAATTCCTGAGGTAGCAATTTGTGCGTGATCTCCTGTTTGTATTGAAGCTGTTAATCCTCCCGCAGCTGATGTAGTTCCGGAGAAAGTTAAAGTTAAAGGTGTATAATCTGTAGCATCACCTATTGGATATGTAAAAGAGGGGCTTGCACCTAAAGCACTTAACTTTTTCAAATTACCAATGACCCAACCAGTTCCTGCACCTGTTATAGTGGCTGCAGTTCCTAATGTCAATGTGTTTGTTCCTGTTACAATATTTATTCCTGAACCAGCAAAATTTAATACTCCGCTAACAGTTAAATTGTTGTTAGAAAGCATCGTTTTGGCTGCAGTTCCAGCAATAGTTAGATTAGTATATGACGATATAGGAGTACCTGCTCCGGCACCAATAGTCAATAAGTTTTGTGCTCCTCCACTATAAACTACGGTTCCATTATTTACAAATGAGGAACAATCAATTACTGGGTTAGCCCCAACTATTTCTAAAATTCCACCAGCATCGATAGTAATAGTTCCTGTTTTAGAAGTACTATTATAATCTATAATCTGGGAACCCGCAGTAGTATACGTTCTGGAAGAGAGTAATTTGGCACCACTATTTATGGTCATAATACCGTTACCAGCACTGTCTCCCACATTAACGGTAGAAGCAGTAGCAACAGTTCCACTTGCAAAAGTAATTTCTTTAAATTTAACCGCCGTTTGTAAAGTTCCTATTGCTCCTAAATCTAAGGCAAACATTGTTTTATTGGTAGTTCCTGCCCCAGTCCATTCGCCAGTATTGGTAATATTTCTCGATCCCCCTACAAATTTTAAAACCCCAGTCGAAGGAGTCGAAATCATTGTATTGGCCATAGTGATAGTACTTATCCCTTCAAAACCACCATTAACAGTCGAACTAATGGCAGATCCTGTGTAGGCTCTTATTTTACCTTTTACATTGACATTATAGGAAGCACTTATTTTAAGAGCCGCAGTGTTATTAATATGCAAATCATAACAAGAAGCTTCGGTAGCGCTAACCGTTATTGTATGACCATTTTGGAGGTAAACATTACTACTAGCTGTCGGAATAAGAGTGGTCGAGTTAGTCCAATTGCCCAAAGCATCACTAACTTGCCATGTTTCTGGAGCATCCCAATCCCCGGTGGCATTTGACCTAAATTGTATGGATGAAATGGTAAGTGTTTGCGAAACATAATTGGCTGGTTTATAAGTGGCATTTCCAATTTGTGAAGCGGTTATTACCGCACTGCCCGACCCTCCGGTGAGGCGAATTTTCCCATTGATTATACTAGCCACAGCCGAGTTAGAACTGTTGTAGGTAACTGCCAAACCTGAGGTTGAAGTAGCTGCAGGATCATAATCAGTATTTTGATTCACTATAGGAGGAAAACTAATCGTTTGCGCTAAGGTTGGAACCGGAAAGTTTGGATTAAGGCTCATATAATAGCCAAATGGGGTCACAAATTCAACACCCTCTGAAATAAGAAAATCAATAATCTGCTTAAATTCATCTAGTTTAGCTGTCGTGGTCCAGGCATAAGGATGCCCTTGTAAAATCATAAATTCTGTATAGTTGCTTTTTAAGGCATTATAATTTGTTTTAAAACAATAGCGTCCTAAACGTTTAAAAAATAAATACAAAAAAGAGGGTTGAATTTTGTATCTCAAATTATCTTTGAGTTGCACAACA
>JAAFGY010000044.1 GCA_010365135.1 Flavobacterium sp. | reverse complement strand
TAATTATAAAAATAACAGATAAGAAATTAAAATTTCATGTACGCTCTCGAGGAAGCAATCCTTTGTGCTTATCTGTTGAAGACAGTTTCATTTTCGGGGTTATTACCACCAGTAAAAATCGTCCTTTGTTTTTATAATTGTTCAATATATTTAAATTGCTTGTTTCAATGTTACCTGTTCGTAACCCAAATCTTTCAATTGTTGATTGATATTTTTAAGTTGTTTTTAATTTTTTTCTCTTCTAAAAAGGTCGAACCTAATTCTTTGTAAGCTTCTTTGTTTTTGAGTATGTGGTAAATAGAGCACAGGATCTTATGTCCTACTGCTATTAAAGCTCTCTTTTTGCCTCGTCTCCCTACTAAACTATCATATTTTGCTCGTAAATAAGTTCCTTTTGTTCGAGTTGCAGCCCATGCTACTTGCATTAACAATGCTTTGAATGTCTTATTGCCGTGAGTAATCCGTGAACTTTTTTTTTACCAGCACTCTCATTATTGCCGGGGCACATGCCTGCCCATGAGGCAAATTTCTGCTCATCGGCAAAAACCGACATGTCTGTACCTATCTCCGAAATAATACCAATTGCGGCTTCTATGTCCACGCCGGGTATGGTGTCCAATAAATTTATCTCCGTTTGATATGCGGAAAGCTTCGCTTCCAATTTGTCTTCTAATTTCTTAATTTTTTCTTCTAAGTATTTAATGTGGTCTTTAATTTCTAAGAGCATATACTTGTGATGCTCGGTTAAACGACCTGTCATCGCTTTTTTTAAATCTGATTTACTTGCACTTAATTTGCCATGATAGTTCTCTTCCACTAACTTGTTTATATCGGTGCGACCTGCAATAATGCCGTCGATCAACTTTATGGCCGTTGCACCAGACATATCAGATACTACCGATGATAATTTTATGTTGGCATCTTCTAATATTCGTTGAATACGATTTTTCTCGGATGCTCCAGCTTGTGTCATTTTTACCTTATACCTATAAAGGTCGCGTGTTTCCCGCGTTAGCTCCGGCGGAACAAAACTACCATTCAACAACCCGCTAAGCAATAATTTGCATATCCATTCGCTGTCCTTAACATCGGTCTTACGACCAGGTACATTTTTGATATGTCTAGCATTCACCAATTTAAGCTCTAAGCTCTCTGTCAGAATATTGAATACCGGTTTCCAATAAACTCCGGTACTTTCTATTGCACCTTGTGTAATTCCTTGTTCCTCTAGCCAGCGCCTACATGATTCTAAATCTTCGGTAAAGGTTTTGAATTCGCGGGTTTGCTTTTTTATTCCTTTGCCCATGATGGTAACCATCATCATTTCTTTGTGAACACCTATGCCAAAGCCTTTATCCACGACTTGTTCTATTATTAAATCTTCTTTTGCCATAATATCACTTTATAAGTTAAACTTGACTCGAAGGTAGCGATATTTTCATGCTCCATTGTGTGAAATCCTTCTCATGGATGTTTCATTTGAAATATTCTTTAATTGCATTAATAATGATTTTACTACTTGGAAGGACTTGATTTTCCAAGGATTTGACGGATGGAATAGGAACAGATAATGCTCCGATTTTTAGACTGCTTATTGGAAAAGAGATTAGTTCTGCTACACTTGAAATAATTTCGCTTGCTACCCCGCCAATACTACTTCCCTCTTCAATAACGACTATCTTTTCGGTGATTCCGACCGATTTAACAATATCAGTATAATCTACCGGATTTATCTTTGACAAAACCAGAACTTCGGGCTTGAAATTGCATTCGTAAAACAAACCAGCCAAGCTATCGACAACTTCACCGACCATTCCGCCATATGTTACGATTGTTAAGTTTGGTTTTGATGATAAAGGGCTGATTTTTACAACAGGATATCTGTCATTATTCACCAAAAAACGATAGTTGACGGCCTTGACCGCACCAATGAATTTTCCGTAATCAGATTTGTTTTCGATTACAATAACCGGATCAGTTTCAGCATGAACAGCCTTATAAATAGTAGCAGGATTGATTAACGTGTTTAAGGCTATTACTTTGACATTATCAATGCCAATTAGAAACCTATCTAAGGTTTGCGAATGCGTAGGCCCATAACCTCTTCTTCCACCCATTGCCGTGCGGATCACTATTGGACATCTGACCTTCCTGTTATACATATGATGTATCTTGGAAGCATGATTTATTATTTGATCGAGTGCCAGTATTATGAAATCACCGAACATAATTTCAATAATTGGCTTAAAACCGCCCAGTGCAAGTCCGTTTCCAATACCCGTAATGGCAGCCTCGCTTATCGGAGTTGTAAAAACCTGGCTCGGATATTTTTCAGACAGCCCTTTTGCTACTTTAAAGGCACCTCCATACGGTGATTTGACATCTTCGCCAATAAAAATTGCCTTTTTATTGGTCATGAGGGTTTCATCAAAAAATTTATTTAGAAGTGTGACTTGCCTTTCTTTCATAACAGGCATTGGACTCCATGATTTTTCTGCATTTTCGGTCTGTTTTTCGCCCAAATACCCAGATAATGATAACTCTTCCTCTTCTGATATACTCTTCAGCGCTACACTAATCTTCGCGTTGATATCTTTTAAATATTTTTCATACGTTGTTGGATCTGCTTTAGAAAGCTGAACCAAAAAATCTTTCTCTTTATATTTATTTATTTCCTTGGGATCCCTGTCATCATCGCCTTTTGAGTGAGGATTTAAACGATAGGTATTTACTAAATGAAATGCTGGTTCCTTATTCTCTCGTACAAATTCGATGGATGATTTGGCCATAATAAATAAGTCCTCAATTTCCCATGTGTTACTTTCAAATGTTTTAATTGAAAATGCGTCTGCTCTTTTTAAAATATTGCCTGAGAGGTTGTCTTTCTGAAATGTGGATTGGGCATAGAAATTATTTTCACATACTACTAAAAGGGGCAGTTTCCATAAAGAAATAATATTTAGTGTTTCGTACAAAATTCCTTCCCCTAATGTGCCATCGCCAATAAAGACAATGCCAATATTACCATTGTTTTGTAATTTATTTGCCAACGCCATCCCTGCTGCCAGCGGAACTATTCCTCCTTGTATCCCATTTGAATAAAAGTTCCCGTTCTGCAAATGCTGACTGCTTCCTACACCGCCACATACGCCGGTTTTTTTCCCAAGCAGTTCGGCAAGTAATCCAGGATAATCCTTTGTATAAGAAATATAATGACCATGGCAACGATGATTCGAAAAAACAAAATCTTTTTTACTCAATTGACCAGAAAAAGCAACAGCAGAAAATTCCTGACCAACACATGTATGTACAGTGCCATTTAGTTTCCCCTGAGAGAAAAGTTCCAAAAAAGATTCTTCAATTCTCCTAATTAAAAGAGCTTCGGCAATTTCTGTATGACCAATCATTTTTATCTGTTTTTATTGTGCATCAAACGAATGCTCTCAGAATGGGAAGCAGAGTTTAAATCGCATCATAATTTTTGTATTGCTTTGTATATTTTAATAAAAAAAGCCTTTTACGATCCAGGTAAGAGGCTTTCTGTTTCAAACATGGAAATAGATTTTCCTTGAAACTGTTTTGATTACATAAGTTTGGGATGCAAAATCCAATTTTTAATCTCTTTGGGTAAATTCCCCGCCGTTTGCGGCGAAAAATAATATAAATAATCAATCATGATACCCCGTCCGCTTGCGGCAGGGAGATTCATTATTCAATAAATTATTACCTGTTAATCTCAACATTAGTGTCTGATTTCCTCAGAATGACAAATCGGATAATTCCTCTAAGATATCCCCAGCCATAGCTAATATGCAAAATAAAAAAGAGAACTGGCAAAAGCAATATTTGTTTGATATTGTCTCCTTCTTTGATCGCAAATGCAAAAGCCAGAATGAGGTAAGAGCAAATGCCTAGCAGTAAAATCTGATATTCAAATAGTTGAAATGCGGTGAAAAAAGATACTGATATTAGTAATAAAACAAAAACGAGGGGAAAGAACTGGCGAATTGTTAATGCGGTACCAAGTTTTTGATTGACAAGTGGCTTAAAGAAACCATATTGATAGAACATCTTTGAAAATTTTGATATTTTATCCCGGGCAAAATATTCAATAACCACTTCAGGAATAAGAAGGATTTTACCCCCATTTTTAATAATCCGACCGTTGAATTCATCGTCCTGATTTCTGATCAACTCTTCATCAAAGAGTCCGATACGGTCGAATACACTCCGTCTGAAGCATCCAAATGGGACTGTGTCTACTTCCCTTATTTTTTTTGCTCCGATCCTGAAGAAGGAATTTCCAACTCCGAAAATTGAACTCATTACTTTTGCGATACACTCGGGGATTAACCCTTTTCCGCCTGGGAGTGTCCTGCAAACTCCACCTACATTATCAACCTTTAAATCAACTAAATGCTTTGATAAGATTGAAAAATAGTTTGGAGGATAGGTTGTGTGTGCATCGATGCGGAAAATGATATCGTTTATGGCCTCCAGAACGCCAATATTTAGAGAAATCGGTGTTATTTTTTGGGGATTGTCTAACAGCCTTATGAACGGATATTTTTCTATATATTCTCCAATGATTCGTCTTGAATTATCCGAACTCATTCCATCAATGAGCAGAATTTCCGAGTCATTCCATTCAAAATCCTGTTTCAATAGAGAATCTATACAGTTACTTATGTATTTTTCCTCATTATAGACTGGACATATTACTGAAATCTTCATATTATTTATGGTTTTTGAGAAGGACTTCCCTGATGAGGTAATAATTATTTCCAAGCAGCGAACGGATCAATGCTAATCCCCGCCATTTTACAAATTCGTAATACTGACGTACCGAATTATTTTTCAATAATTCTATTATCAACTCATTATATATTCCATTTTTTATCGTGAATCGTCCTAAAATATACTGAACTTCATCTTCATGTTTTATTTTTTTTGTAGGCACAGAAGTAAATACCATCTCTATTCCGTTTTTCAAGAGCGCTATTCTCGATTGCCTGGAATAAAATCCGCCTGGGATTGAAGCTACTTTTACTTTCTCTGATATAATATTGTTTAGTATCTCAACCGAATTTGTCCATTCTTTTTCTATTTCAGCATATGGTAGCTCAGCAATGTTTTTGGGATGGGTGTGCGAATGAGTGCCTATGAAATGGCCCCGGCGATGAAGATCGATGATTTGTACACTGTTCATAAATCCCTGAGTTCCGATACAGTTGGTTGTAATGAAAAAATAACCTTTAAAACCGTGTTTCTCAAGAATTGGTGCGATGATTGAGTAAAATGATTCTCCGCCATCGTCGAATGTGAGGGCAATGCGGTTTTTATCAAGGTTGTTTGCTTCATAGTATCTTGCTATCATACTGACCTGGTACTCAAAATCAACACTTTTTATTTTGTAGGGTATTGCGCCAGTGTTCTGAAATCCACTTTCTTTTATATCATTGTGAAATACATCATGATACATAAGGGATATATCTATGTTCATTATTAGGTATAAGTGTTTATTCTTGATTTAAGAGTTCCTCTGCGAATATAAAAATATCGCTCTAAAATTTATTTGTGTTTTTTTTACTAAACTAAATTAAGTTCGGTGTCATACATGGAAATGTCATCAAAGATTTTTACTTTCATGAATACTATTCGTTTAACATCCGAACGGAATAGGGCATTTGTAAAGTAAGATTGGAAAAGTTATTTTAGGGTATATCAATAAGGCTGGATTTGAAAAAACTTGGGCTTTGTGAATCTTTTACTTCAGGCACAATCTGCAATAATAATTAATTGCGTATTGTTTTTAGAATAAGTAAATAGTTTTTGAAATACATGAGAACTAAAAGGCGATTCAAGTTGAAGATCTGATTATATAAAAATAAATAAATATCTCAAATTTTAATACGATTTCAATTGCAAAAATCTGATTGGGAAAGGAGATTCCGGGTTAATTGTTTTACCCGGAACCCTCTTTGTTTATTTGCCATAATAACCCTTGTTCCGGTTGTTATAGTAATTTCCTTCGATGAAATTTTCTTTCGTTGCATCATTTAAAACAAGGAACAGGTTAGGAAGCGTTTTTTTATTATCATGCTCGTTTATAATCTTGATCAATTCTCGGCTACTATATCGGAAACGCACCACAAAAAGGTTGATATCTGCATGGCGTCCGGTAATAATTCCATCAGTCACCAATGAGACGGGTGGGCTGTCGAGTATTATATAATCAAACCTTGATTTGGCTTCTTCCATAAAACGTTCAAAGGATCCATTTTCAAGCAATTCAGCCGGATTGGGTGGCACAGGTCCCGATGTGATATAACTAAGATTATTGATCGCGGTTGTTTCAATGATATCTCCAAATTTGTCCTTGTTACTAAGATAAGTGCTAAGTCCTTTTTTATTGTCTGATTTTAGAATTCTGTGAAGACTCGACATACGCATATCGACTCCAACGAGTAATACTTTAAGGTCATTCATAGCCAATATGGAGGCAAGATTTATGGAAATGAAAGACTTTCCTTCCCCGGCAATAGTTGATTGAACAGCAATAACTTTTTTATCGTTCCCGCTAAGAATGTACTTTAAATTGGTTCTCAGAAGCCGGAAGGACTCAGTGATATTTGATCGAGGATTCTCAAAGACTACAAGATTATTTTTACTCCTATTATGAATAATAGTGCCAATAACCGGTAACTTCGTTAGTTCACTAACCTCTTCTTTTGTTTGAATCGAATTTCTAAAATGGTCTTTTAATACAAAAATGCTAAATGGAATAAAAAAGCCAAGCATTAATCCAAATATGTAGTCGATTATTAAAATTGGACTTGTTTGTTTCGACGTTTCATTTCGAGCAGGATCCAAAACTTTTACATCTGGTTGATTTGACGCATAGGTTATTGCACTTTCGGCCCTCATTTTCAAAAGATAAGTATACAATTCACTATTTAGTTCAAGACTACGCTTAAGTGAACTTAATTGTTGCTCTGTTCTGGGTAAAAGTGATAACTGAGAGCTAAATCCGCCTACACGACGATTAAGATTTCGCAAATCTGTTTCTGTAGCTGAAAGCAGTGCTTCTATATTTTGGGTTAACATAGCATGCGTGAGTTGCAGTTCTTTGTCTAATAATATCATAGAAGGGGCCTTTTCCTGAGCGGAAAATGAAAGAACTGTTCGTCTGCTATACAAGTCACTTAATCTGGCCACTAAATTGTTTAACGTTTGATCGGTGATTCCAAAAACGGATGGAACCACGATCTGTTTCATCTGTTTTGAATCATTCATTATATTTCTGAGATTACGCAAATAATCCAGTCGGCTTTCGATGGTGGCTCTTTCGGACTCCAATGTTCCCTGTTTTTGCATTACAATTCCGCCTTCCTGATTAAGATCTAATGTTTGAGACCTGGAGCGAAAATTTGTAAATCGGCTTTCTGAATCTGAAAGGGAGTCTGTTACACTTTTTAATTGACTGTCAATGAATTTTATTGTATTCTCAGCTACTCTATTTTTCTCCGCAAGACCATATTCAATATACGTTTTTTCAAGTCTGTTTAAAAAATCAACACCACGTTGAGCATTGTTTTCAATCAGAATCAATTCCATTAAATCCGGTTTTTTTTCACTCGTTATGACCGTCAATTTTTTTTGGTATACTAAAGCTAGATTATTTAAATTCTTGATCTCAAAATAAATCTTATTGCCGGGGGCTAACCTTCCTCCCAATCTTTCAATTGTGAAACCGAAATAACTATTTTCAAATGGTTCTCCAAATTTTCCTTTGGCGGTGAACTTTACCCGAATGTTTCGATTGGGCAAATCAGAATTTACATCGACCTGAAATTCAGAATCAGAAAGTTCTGAAATTAAGACATTGATATCCGTCAGGTTTGTTTTGTTGGGTAATAAAGTAAGTTTGTAGGGTTCATTTTCGTACAGATCCTTGTCATATAAGGGAGTTTTCTGATACCAGAAAACATTCCAGCCAAGACTTTGAAGCGTACTTAAACTAAGCATATGTGATTTAATTCTTCCTGCATGATCCTGACCAAGTACGTCTATATTCCGTTCATAGGGATTGTTTTGTGATAAACTTAACCGCTTGATGCCGCTTTCATATTCATTAACAATTAGTGAGGAACGAATACTGTATTCTGCCGGCATATAGTGTATGTACATCCATGCTGCAAAAATCCCAATAAATATGGAAATTGCAAACCAGTACCAAACACGGATAATACTGGATAGAAATTTTTTATAATCGAACTGATTATTTTGTTTTGGGTAATATATGATATTATCTACTTCTTGTCTCATAATCTTATGATGATTGAAATCAATTATTTGTTTATGTAGCTCAGAATCAATATGGTTGTTGATATTGCAGCAAGAGCCAATGAGAATTTCGTGTTGTTAAGAGTGCTGTTTATATATTTGTCTGGCTCAATATATAATACATCGTTCGGAAGCAGATAAAATGCATCAGAAGCCATCATATTCTTTTCGGTCATATCTAAACGATAACTCTTACTTCCGGTTGTTGTTGTTCTTACCACAAGTACTTTTTTTAAACTGGCGAAATCTGTTGTCCCGCTTGCCAATCCCAGCGCATCGAGAACCGTCATGCTTTTATTATAATTATAATAGACACCTGGATTTCTCACTTCACCTAAAACAGTTACTTTGTAGGTCATTATTTTCACTTTAACGGTTGCATCTTTAAAATATTCCCCGACTCTCTTCTGTACAGAATCTCTGGCGGTTTCTTCATTTAGCCCTGCAACGTTTACCTCACCTATAACTGGTAATAAAATCATACCTCTTTTATTAACCTGGTAGCCATT
This sequence comes from Flavobacterium sp., assembly GCA_010365135.1. Classification (GTDB taxonomy): domain Bacteria; phylum Bacteroidota; class Bacteroidia; order Flavobacteriales; family Flavobacteriaceae; genus Flavobacterium. The sequence continues at coordinate 14,502 of JAAFGY010000044.1, read as the reverse complement.
CAAATATTGGCTGGACACCTGGCCATACTCCGATTGTGTTCCTCCACTATAACCACTTGTTTTTGATGTACTGAATAGCTGGCTTACTTCCTGATTCATTGATTGTACATCAACATACAAATTGTCATCAGCTTTGATCAAATAATCAGGCGCCTTTGAAGGCTTACCATTTTGCACTTCACTACTCAGATCCTGAAAATACCTCATGTTTTTTGTTGATCTGCATGAAGAGAAATTCAAGACTAAAAGTATAGACACCCCAAATAAAAAGAAATTTTTCATAGAATTTAATTTAAACTTTCAATACTATTTTGTTGTATACTCGGATCGTCAAATAAAGTTTCAAATATTATTAAATAATTTTTAACGTTAGTCAGCCAAAATTGTCGCTATTGATTTTCAGTACAATGAATTCAATGTAGTGTATGGCTAATCAGTTACACTCTAAAATTGATAACTCATTATTTATCAGTAGATAATTCCATTTTAGATTTCTTTAAAAATTACCAATAGTTTTTTTTATAAATACTTAAAAATGTGAACGAGTTTATCATGTTGATTTTTGACGCTGTTAATTAATCTGATATATTAATTATTGTTTTACTATGTAACTGTTCTTAAATGTTTTTTGCTTTTTGTTTCTTTGTTATAGTAATTTTAAAGAAATGGTTCTAAATCGGTTTTACTTTCTTCCCTGTCGAATTTACTGCAATTGATTCTTTGAAAATAACATATGAAGGAACTTTATAACTTGAAAGTTTTGAGCCACAGAACTGTTTTAAATCCTCAGCAGTTATTTTTTTCCCGCTTTCGTTAATAACCACCGTAGCTTTAATGGCTTCACCGAGCAGTTCATCATCTATAGCCTCAACACTGCAATCAATTACTCCTGCCATCATTACAATGACTTCTTCAATCTCCTTGGGACTAACTCTTTTACCCCCTACTTTGATAATCTCTTTTTTTCTGGCTGTTAGATAGATGTAACCATCTTCGTCAATAGTCGCCAAATCTCCGGTATAAAGCCAGCCATTTCGGATAGTCTCAGCGGTTGATTTCGGATCTTCAAAATAACCTAACATTATATTTTTTCCGCGGGCCAAAATTTCTCCTGTCTCGCCTGGAACAATTGACATGCCCTTGTCGTCAACTACTTTTAGCTCGACACCCGGAATTCCCATTCCGATAGAACCAAGCTTCTTTTTTAACATAATTGATGGAAGATAGGAGAGCCTTGCAGTAGCTTCTGTCTGTCCATACATAACGAAAAACATAATTTTGGGGAAGGACTCTACAAATTCTCTAATAAATGCATTGTGCAGCTTTCCACCCGCTTGCGTAACATAACGTAAAAAGGGGAATTTTGTATTTTTAAAAAGATCTGATTTCCTTAGCATTATCTGGAAATGGCTTGGAACACCCGCAAACCCTGTGCATTCGTATTTGTTTAAATCATTAAAAGTCGATCCAAGGAATATAAAGTTGTTATTTAAAACTAATGAACCACCTGCTCGGATATGGGAATGAAGCAATGAAAGGCCATAACAGTAGAAAAACGGCAGTACTACCATCATGATATCTTTTTCATTTATGTCAAGATATTGAACTATTGAGTCTGTATTAGCTTTAATATTATTGTGTGATAACATCACCCCCTTGGGTAAAGCAGTTGATCCAGAAGTGAAGATAATTTCAGCAATACGTTCTCCGTCAAATTCCGGCTCCAATGCCAATGATTGACTTTCACTTATGATGATTTCGAAAATATTATATTCATTAATACATTCAATATTGGGATTAAGTCGGTTTTTGACAATATCTGAAATAAAACCTATTTCTGAATTTGTTCTCTCCTTAATAAAATCGAAACCATCTTTTTCTATTCCTGGATTCAATGGAACACAAATATTACCAGATTTTAAGATTCCCAAATATGACACAATGAAAAATGCACTATTTTGGGCTACCAATAATATATTCTTGTTCTGTCCTAGTTTATTTCTTAAGTAGTTGGCCAGTTTGGCAGATTCTTCCGAAATAGACTTAAATGATTTTGATTCCCTAGGCCCAAGAACTAAATTTTTCTCAAGGCTGGAAGAATTTTCGAGCAGGTAATCAGATATATTCATGTTTTACAGGTATACAATTGGTATAAACATTTAAAATTAGGTTGTCTTTAAATCAAAATAGTATATGAAACTAATTAAAAAAATCATAATCACGAATCGGTGAATTTCGAAGATATTCCGTTGTTTTCTGTTTCCGTTCAAAATTTCTGAAATTTTTAGCGACTAAGTCTTCAGGGAAACCCAGAACTTGTGCAACATCCAAAGGTTCGTAGCCATTTTCCCAACCGTACCACAACAGATCCATCTGCTCAAACGGTAGTTGGTAGAAAAATTCCTCCTGTGTCTGTTCAGCAGAATAGGTGTCTGTTGTTGGGGTTCTGCGGATAATTTCTTCGGGAACCCCGAGATAATGGGCTAATTGGTAGACTTGAGTTTTGTACAAATCTCCGATTGGCATTACATCAGCACCTCCATCGCCATATTTGACAAAGAAACCCTGCTCAACTTCATGTTTGTTAGGCGTTCCCAATACTGCGTAATGGAGGGTTTCAGCATAATAGTAAAGCATGGACATCCGGCATCGTTGTTTGAAGTTTGAGGCAGCTACGATCTGCAAATATTCATTGACTGGAAGCCTCTTATTTTCATGCGTTCCATCAGAGTATATAACAGTAACATGAAAAATGGGGGGCAGATTTTTTTCAATGATTTCCGTAGGAATTCCAATTTTCATTTTATCGGTTTGAGGATTAAATGCAGGAATAACCCGTTTTACAGCTTCGTCTCTTCTTGAGTAACATTGAAATCCCTGGAGAGCTGCACTTATATCTTCCACAACCGTTTTAACACCAAACTTGTCAGCCAGCTTTTGTGCCAGCATCCTACTTTCGGGGCTTGAATCTTTCTCAGGTAACATGACTCCTATCAGATTGTCTGCTCCAAAAGCCCTAACCGCTAAAGCTAAGGTTACAGAAGAGTCAATACCCCCACTAATCCCAACAACACCGCCTTTACGACGCAGAACATGAATAACATCATCCTTAAGTTTGGTGCAGATACTATCTACAACTGTTTCAATATCATATAAATGAATGATAGTGTGTGAAAATTGTTTCTTATTTTCCATTGTTTATTTTATTTATCTTGTTTTAAGAGTTGGTTTTTATAGAATCTAAATTTATTTATACGAAGATTTATTTTGAACTGAAACGCAAATTTGCAAAATCCGTTTTACCTTTTCCAATCACTTATTCTTATTCCTTCAAGTAGACATTATCGATACTTATTTCTAACCTTGCCTTTTAATATTTCCCGCTCGGCAAGCGGTCTGAAATCCTTGATAAACAGATTGAATAGTAGCTGAGTTGACAATATTCCAACTAAAGCCATATTATCTACCTCTGATGGAAAAGAAGCTGTTTTGATTTTAGTGATTAGATTGTTTACTGATTTAGGATTGAAAACACCACTGGCAGTTAAGCTTTCACAAGAAATCATATCGCTGACATAATCTGGGACTTTTGTACCTATAAAAGCTTCAAGAATTGGAGCCCGGTAGGCTTGCTTATGCCTGTTTAGAACAGATTTTGGGATTTCATTTTTCATCAATTCTTTGAGCAGAAATTTTTCATTCATTCCTTTCAGTTTGAATTCATCTGGCAATGAACCAGCGAACTCCAGTAGGCGGTAATCCAGAAAAGGATAACGACCCTCAACCGAATTTGCCATTGCCATGCGATCTCCTTGAGAAGAAAGCAGATAGCCAGACATAAAAACATTGGTTTCTATTAATTGAGCTTTTGCAAGTGAAGAGATTCCTTCTACATCCGGTCGGATCATTTCGGTGTATTGTTCGATAGGATTGTAATCCTTCAGATGTTCATTCAAATCAGTTGTAAAATGCTTCTGAATGTTGCTTGTGTTCTGCCATCGCAATAAATGGGAATATACTGGTGAATCAGTTTCTTCTAGCTTGTAACCAAAAAACATCCTCAGCATTCCCTGACTAGCCTGACTTATATTGGGTAGATAAGGGTATAACTTTTTCAATAAAAGTGGACGAATTTTTGATTGAGGTTGCCTGGCCCAAAATTGCCGTATTAAAGTTTCTTTAAAAATATTATATCCTGCTAATGCCTCATCCGCTCCTTCGCCGGTTATTACAACTTTAATTCCATGTTCATGTACCAATTTTGATAGTCCTATCATTGGAGCAGGGGAGGTTCTTAATAAAGGAATTTCTGAATGCCATACTACCTTTGGAAACCAATCCGCAATATCAGATGCTGAGCAGACAATGCTTTTATGATTTGTTTGAAAATATTGTGAGACCTCATTCTGATATTTCGTTTCGTCGAATACATTTTCTGCAAACCCTATGGAAAATGTATTTAAATGACCTGGAGCCGCTTTTTTGATCAATGCCGTTGTTACACTTGAATCTAATCCACCACTCAGATAAGCTGCTACGGGAACATCGGAACGTAGACGCAGTGCTACTGAATCGGATAACAGATATTTGAACTGATCAAGCGCCTCGTCAGGAGTTCCGTTAAACAGTGTAGAAGTGGTAGCATATTTAAGCGACCAGAATTTTTTTATTTCCAAACGCCCATTTCTATACCAGGCACAATGCCCGGGTGGTAACTCTGAAACTCCCTCGAAGAGCGTACGAGGTGAGAGAGTCGTCCAGAAAGTGAATACTTCTTTTAATGCTTCAGGCGAAAAATGCCTTGTAATTCCTGGAAACTCAAAAAGAGATTTAATTTCAGATCCGAACACAAGTGTGCCGTTAATATTTGAATAGAATAAGGGTCTGATTCCAACGCGATCGCGAGCAAAGAAGCATTCTTTCTTTTTGTTGTTCCAAATGGCAAAGGCAAATTGTCCATTCAGATAGTGGAGTGCTTCTGCCCCATATTCCTCATACATGTGAAGGATTACTTCTGTATCACAATGTGTTTTAAATCTGTGCCCTTTTTTTACCAGATCATCATGCAGTTCAATATAGTTAAAGACCTCACCATTATAGACTATCCATAATGATTCATCTTCGTTGGATAAAGGTTGATCGCCACCCGAAAGGTCAATTATACTAAGTCGGACATTACCCATGCCCATTCCAGATTCAAGGTATAACCCGCAATCATCTGGTCCGCGATGATTTATTCGGGTCATCATTCTGTTCAGTATAGGCTCACCTGCTACTTCAGATAAAGATTTCCCATAATCTATAAATCCTGCAATTCCACACATAATCCCCTAGTTTAGTTTTTTTTCGAGATATAAGGCTATAGCATTGATTGATCCAAAATTGGCAGCATCCAGCTCCGAATCGGCCACTTTAACATTAAAATCTTCCTCAAGAAATGAGATCAGATTAAGAAGTCCCATTGAATCAAAGATTCCCTCATCAAAAAGAAGCGTACCATCATTGATTTTTTTTGGGTCGCTGAAGGTCGTTCTGCAAACAAAATCACGTATTTGTTCTTTCATATCAAATAGTTAATAGAATCGTTTATTATTTTTTATCCTTAAATTTAAATCTTTTGTCTTGGAATACGCGATATAAATTCGATTGTTTCAATTGGAGGATTTCATCCATTTATCGAACCACATCTGAAACATTAATAGATTCCAAATTTTATCTGTCCATTCCATCCGGCCTTGATAAAATGAATTCTTTATTTGAAGAATTCTTTGTTCGTTAAAAATGTTCTGATTTAAAAGATATTTTTCATCCAAATACATATACACCTGTGGTTTCAAATCTTTTTGTAACCAACTTCTGACTGGTATGCCAAAACCTATTTTGGGCCTGTCCATCATCTTTTTGGGAACATACTGATGGACAATCTCCTTTAAAATTAGCTTTTTATTTCCGTTGTAGTATTTATAGCACATTGGAAGCTCTGCCACCTATTCAATAATATGGTGATCAAGGAATGGATCTCTACCTTCAAAACTGGCACTCATTGTTGCCCGATCTACTTTCTGTAAAATATCATCAACAAGGAAAGTCTGGTAGTCCATGGCCATCATAGACGTTAATATTGAATAGTTTTCCTTTTCTAATTCCGTATTGTCAAATCCAGTGGTTAATCGCTTAACCTCAGGTTTGAATAGATTGAGGATTTCTGTGTCATTGTATTGTTGAATAATACTCTTCAAAATATTTCTCTCAGAAGGACTTTTTAAAACCATTAAGTTTTTCGTATCGATGATAAAAGTAATACCCTCGATTTGAAATAGGAATTGAACTGGCAGGCACCATTTCCATTAGGGCAGCCAAACTTCGGCGCAAAACAAGAGTAATTTTCTGAAGCTTTTCTCCATATCTTTCGGCATAGTCGTATCTGTTGTATCCTGAGAAAATTTCATCACCTGCATCTGCTAATAAAGCTACTGTCACCTTTTCCCTGGCTATACGACTTAAAAGCATTGTTGGAATTACACTATTGTCAGCCAAAGGTTAATCATAATAATAAGAGACTTGAGGTAAAATTTCAAGCACTTCTTTTTCAGTGCAATAAAACTCCGAATGATCTGTTTCTAAATGTGCCGCGATCTCCTTGGCAAAAGGTGCTTCATTTAGTCCGATATCCGGCATGCCGATTGTAAATGTTTTTATTTTTTCAGTTCTATCTTTCTGTAAAATTGAAGTAACACATGTACTATCATAACCACCGCTTAGGAATACTCCTACCGATACATCGCTGACCATCCTGTACTGAAATGCATTGGTTAAAAATTTTTCTGTTTCAGAAATGGCTTCAGAAAGGCCAATCTTCATTTGAGGCTTATTATATGCATCATATATATTCCAATATTGTCTTTTTTTAAAGGTTTTATGAATAATATCAAATTCAAGAAATTAGCCAGGATTCAGTTTATGACAGTTATTGTATATACAATGCGGTGTTGGAACATAACTATATTGTAGAAATGCAGCAACTGAATCAATATTAATCTCTTTTTTTGAATTTGGGATGTTGCAATAATGCTTTTAACTCGGAACCAAATAGGAATAATCCATCATTCCAGTAATAAAAAACTGGTTTTACACCAGGTCTATCTCGCGCAATAAACAGTTGTTGGTTTGCTTCATCGTAGATCACAAAAGCAAACATGCCAATAAACTGCTGCAATGCTAAGCTGCCCCATTCATAATTGGCATGTAACATTACTTCCGTATCACTTTGACTGACAGATTTATGACCAATTATTTCTAATTGTTTTTTGATCTCGGCGTAATTGTAAATTTCACCATTAAAAGTGATATGGAGTGATTTGTATGTCTGTGGCTGGCTTCTGCCTTGCGTGAGATCAATAATGCTAAGATGGCGCTGTCCTAAACCTATATCCGCAAAGTCAGTTTTGAATAGCTCATATCCTTCACCATCTGGTCCACGATGAACAAGAGTCCTGTTCATTCTTTCCAGAATAGCCAGATCTGTTTTTTTATTAAAAACAATAAATCCACTAATTCAGTACATTGACAGTTTTACTTTTATAAATGCAACCTTTATTTGATTAATCTACCAAGTATTTCTTCAATATACGATACGCAAACTCTGATGAATATTCCTTGCTTTTTTCGTAGGCGGCATGCTTCATCTTAAGTAGCTGGGCTCTGTCGTTATAAAGATGATCGATATACGAAAAAAAATCTTCTTCTTTATCCAGTTCAAATATATACCCTGACAATCCATTGTTAACATATTCTGGTAAAAACCGCCAATTGGGAATAATCACAGGAATACCTGAAATGTAGGCATCCATAATTGTACCAGGGAAACCTTCGCCTGGAAATCTTGTCGGAAAAACAAGAAGATCATATTGGTCAAGCGTTAAATGTATTTGTTCGGGCTCTAAGACACCCTGGTATGAAACAAAACTGAATTTTTCAATTTCTGAAAAGAAGTAGTCTGAATCATATTCTTGTATTGGACCATAGAAATCAATACTAATTGTGTGTTTATTCCAGTAGTTTTTATTAATATATTCTGCAAGCCTAAAAACGGTGTCTATACCTTTTTCCCGAAAAATTCTTGCCATAAAAACAATTTTAAAGACATCCGAATTTTGGCGGAACGAAGGTTTAAATTCATGTATCCTGAAATTTGGGAATGTAAGGACATTTTTGAAATTATATATTGTTCTTAAATTATCAGTCAACTGGTTACTTTCGGTGAGTATACTTTTGATCTTTGAAAGCATTTTAATATGCATTTTTTTGGGCTTCAGATACTCAGTCAACCATCCACCAATGACAATGTAAATAATATCGATTTTCTTTAGTTTTGAGATGATGAAAATTAGAGGGAAAATGTATTTCAGGTTTTGATGAGCTGGTAAATAAATAAGTTTGCTGCAATTCAATATAGCTAATAACATTTTCAAAAATGATAGTTTGGAATATTGAAACTGCTGTGTGTCAAAATAGGTTACAGAACCTATATCTTCCCCTTTTGAATTGAGCAACTCGTAAACATTTCGCGTTTTGACAGTTTGTCCGTCTAATTGATTGGTTTTATGCCCAAAATATCCAAGAACTAATACTTTGTTTTTATTTTTCATACATTGTAGAAAAGGTACTTTAGAAACCTTTTTCCTTTTTAAGTAGTGATTACTATTTAATTTTCTTTTTAGCAAATTGGACTAAGCATAAATCAGATATTTAGATTTTATGTAATTATAGAAATAGTATTTCAATGTAGCCTAAAATTGCATACAAAGAATGTTTTAGATTACATATAAGTAATCAGGTAATTAATGAGTTTACACATTCTTCTTTTCGGAAATATGATATAATCATAAATATTTTATATTTGTAATAATAAAATAGGACCTTACATTTTTATAAAAGTTGGTTTTCGAAATAATTTTTTTGCGCCTATTTTTCTTTGCCTTTTTTTCGAATATTTTTATTATGCCTTGCATATTCTCTTCTCTTTACATTACAATGAAAACCTGAGTGTTATCAGTCTGTCATAACTTCTAACATTTGCTTAACTATAAATATTTGTTAATAATTGAATCTTTCCTTTTATATAGAGTGCATACAACGATCCACTTATCATTATGGAAGGCTAAATCAAAATAGAAATTAGTAATTTCATCCAAAGGATGACAAAAAGAACCACAGAAAAGCTTGCATATGTATTTTTGTTAGGTTAAAATAGTCATCTATTTTGTAATAAATTATCCTCGAATTTGTTATTATTTTTAATTTTGATTCTATATGAAAAGGTTTGAGTCTGATAAGTGAAATTTTAATTTTTGCATTTTCATAATTTTTTATTTTCGTTTGTATACTCAATAATAACTCGTTTTCTTCCATCTTTAAGATATAGATTTTCAATGACTTTAGCTCCTAAAAATTTATGAACAGTTAGTAGATTTTTGCTATCTGTATCGACTTCTGCTTTTACAGAATTTACGCCAAGTTCGAACACTACTTTTAGCCAGGTCTTAAGAAGAGGAATTGACATGTTATTTTTTTCGGTATGCCGCCATGCCCAATACTCAATTCTCGGACCACGGATAACACCAAACTGAATAGATCCGTCTTTTAAGAGAACAAATTTTTCACGATCCAGAATATTCGTTAAAATCTTAGGTGATTTTATGATAGCCGGTAATATAGAAAAACCAATTCTGAATCGGTCTCTTTTCATATTATTGAGATGTTCCTCCGCGGTCATTGTTCCAGAGCAAAATCCAAGGAGATTTCCCCCCTCATCCACCGCGACTATAATAACGCTTTTTTTTTCATTTATTAGCAGTTTGTAATATAGTTTTAAAAAGGGAAGTCCTAATTTGAACATGAACCCTCCTGGTTGATGCTCTCCGCAATCCAGATGCAGTTTAGCCAAGGAGTTGCTGTCACATGATTTTGCAAATCTTAGTATCATAGGTTTTTAATTTAATTAATCAAATCTCATTCTAATAGTTGCTATTTTAAATTATGCATATTTAGGCATTTAAAATCTAATCGAATTTTCGATAATTGAAACCACTTTTTGTAAATTTGTTTTTTTTGAAAGATCTTTCATTGCAAAGTTAAATCCATTTTCTCCATAAATTTTCAGTTGATCTGAGGGGATTAAAGTTACTTTGCGCATTTTTTTAGCTAGTTGCTCTACATTTTCAGGTGGAACGACCCATCCGCAATTTGCAGTAATTATCGATCTTGCAACATCACTATCCTCATCGACAGAAGCAATTATAGGTTTTTGAGAAAATAAATATGCTGGTAGTTTGGATGGCATAGCAAATTGAGCGGCTCCTTTACTTAAGTTAAGCAGTAAAACATCTGCCTGATCTTGCATCTCAGGAACTCTCTCTTTTTGAGCTTCCCAGAACTCAATATTCGTATTTCGATAAGCCTTTGACAGTGCCATTAAATTGCTTCTTTCTGGGCCATTTCCTGCAATCACTAACCTGGTATTCGCTAGACCAGCTTTGCTAAATGCAATTATTAAAATGTGAACTGCAGCAGTCATATTTAAACTTCCAAGATACATAAAGGTAAAATGAGAATTACTTAGTGCGATTACTTTTTTTTTTCTAAATTCAATAAAATGATCTTCATTCTGCCAATTAAATACAACTTCAACTTTTGCCTCCTCCAACTCTCTTGTTTTAACAAGCAACGATTTCATGCTCGGTGAAATAGTTATGACTTTAAGAGAGTTTTGCTGAATGTACTTGTCAATAGGCAATAACAGTTTTAAAAAAAAATTTCTAAAGAATGGAATTTTTGCAAGGAGCGATTCAGGGTATATATCTTGTATATGAATTACAACAGGAAGATGAAATTTTTTCGCAGTTCGAACTACAAAATACTGGCCAAAAAGCGGCCACGTATTGACATACAAAACATCGATATTTGAATGATTTTTAGTTATAAAAGATTGGCAGGCCTTACCGATACTGTATGATTCCCTGAATCGTCCAAATAAACTAAACTGTGGCGATGTATATGAAAATAATTGTATTCGTTTATACGCTGATTGATCATTATGAATGCTAATAAGGCCAAAATCCATTCCAAAAGGTCTTGTTGGTTTGGGGCAAAGAACAATAACTTCATTATTCTCTGCCAATTTTTTGGCAATATCGTGAGATAAAATACTTGTTACTAGAGGCTCAGGAGGGAATGATGCTGTGATAATAAGTATCTTCATTTAAGATTTAATTATGCATTTCACAGAAACAAATTTTAAAGTGTTAATTAAGCCTTTGTTAATTTGAATGGTTTTTCGTAAAGGGTGAACCTATACCTCCAGTAATTAGAGTCTGTCTGTAAAGTCAGCTTATTTTGATTTTATTGACCTAAGCATTTTATTTTCCCGCTGAATTGATGATGATTTGCGTGCAAACTTTTGCTTTTTGGTTTTTTCTTTTGAAAAAATGCTTCAGTATTTTCAATTAATCAATTTAAATAACATAATAGCAACCAGTAGGGCGTTCAAATTAAAGTGTTGTAATAAAAATTGCTATTCTCTCAATCTTTTCAGGCAAGTCCAGTTATTCGGGACAATGTCATATTTAGTGAGTACCCTGATATTATAACCCAGGACACTCCACATCACCTTTGCTTTGAAATGTTTAAATTCTTTCCATTTACAAATCCTCAGGTCGAAGCCCCGTTTGATGTTTGAAATAGCGGCTTCAATACCACTTCGCCATTTCTTTAAACGCGTTTCCATATTGAGGCTGGAGGCAACATTTTTAAGGCTTTTTGTTACTTTATTGAAAACGATATTTAAGAAACCTGATTAATCGCTTTCGTAAATGTAATCAACTGTTTAATAAATAGATCTACCTGTTTATCTTTTGATTTGGTTACATTGATCTTGAAATAGGTACTTTTTGCTGATTTGGTATAATCGATAAATGAAAGCGCTTCAACCTCTTCTTTGAGATGGCTCAGTAATCGGTGGCTTTCATGAATGCAGTCCCAAACGAGCGAGTTATTAGTTGGGTAATGAATATTACTTTTAACAACCGTGCTGTCCTGTCTGATCTTGCTTATATCTTCAAATCCTTCTTCGATAGCAATTTTTACCAGCTCAACCAATACTTTGTGAAGTGTGTCTTCACTTATTCTGGAAATGAACTTCTGAAATGTCTGAAAACAAAATGGTTTGCGCTCATCAAGTTTAATAAATGTAGAACAAATGTGCGAATCGCTTTGTGCATATTCAAGTTCCCGATAGTCATAACCTTTTATCTCCTTATAAAACGCGGCCCTGACAATCTGCTCAACTGTAGGAGTATCGCCCCTGCCAAAATTATTAATGTCTTCATTACCAGCCATCTCAAACTTAAATATTCCGTAAATTTCAGGATGAAGTTCAAGAATAGTATCGATCACACCAAATTCGGGGTTCTTTGACCAATCAGATTTTTCAAATTTCAACACCAGGTCATTAAATATTTTCATTACAAAAGCTATCTTTAATTCGATAACAAGATACAAAGAAGATTTTGATAAACCAATTATATCTACCTGATATTCATATATTTTAAATATTACAGACAGACTCTAATTATTGTCACTTTCAATATCAGATAAAAGCAAATGATCTCCATATCCAAGTTCCTGATATGGTTTATTTATCATTTCTTTGTGCTTATTAATGTCTTCTTGATTCTCAAATCTATATTTAATTATTCTTGCGGGAACTCCTCCGACTATGCTATAAGGTTCAATATCTTTTGTGACAAGAGAACCTGCTGCAATTATAGAACCATCTCCAATTGATACTCCCGTAAATATTATACTTTTGGCACCGATCCAAACATCTTTACCAATATATGTTTCTTTTAATTCACTCCTTCCGGAGAACATCATAGGACGTCCAGGTATATTAAATTTATGGTCTCCTCCAATAATCATAACTTGAGTAGCTAACATTGTATAATCACCGATAAAGACTTTTGGATAAATTAAGCATCCTGGAGCTAGATTAACAAAGCATCCTGCATGCAGATCTTTAGCAATTATTGATTTTCCTTGAATATAAAAAGTTTTATCTACACTATTTAGCCCATATATGCGTCTAAGTAAATACATTCTTAACAACCTATAAAAAGGTCTTATTTTTTTTTTAAGCATATTTATTCTTCAATAATATTTATAATTTGCTGAGCATAGGATGGACTAGTGATACTTTTATAAGCATTAAAGGAGTGCCGGCTCATTGACCTTAATTCTTCAGTATTTGACAACAGTACACTTAATGTATCAAATAAAGATTTTCTTTTATTCTGATAGTCGAATATTTTGCCATTTTCTCCGTCAATAACATAAGATGTCTCAGGTCCATGCAATTCCATATTACTATGTATGACAACTGGCAAGCTCAATGACATATAATGAACAACACTTAACCCTGTGTTTCCAGGATAACATCCAATTATACATTTTCTGGATAAATCGGATATTATTTTTTGGTCAAATACCTCCCCGTACCATTTTATGCAACTTAAGTTACCGTATTTTTCTTCATAAAAAGTTTTTAATACTCCAGAACCAACAATGTGACATATAATGTCTGGATGGTTCGATGATAGATCATTTACTGTATCTATCAATAAATCTAGATTAGATCCATCCCTCAATCTACCAATGAAAAGTATTCCTTTTGTTGCGAAGGTTTTTTCTTCCGGATAAACCGGAAATTCATTGATTATCGAATTATGTGCAACCCTGATTTTTGAAGTACTCAAACCATGATAATTAAAACTTTCAAATGAGAATGGCGTATAGGCAACATATCTTTTTGAAAAAAATGTCAGAGTAAAATATTCTATCCAAACAAGGGCGCCTTTTTTCTTATTATATGGTCCCTGTCCATGACTATAAACGGGTATTTTTTTGAAGTAGCAATAAATCAACATATTCCAGAAACCTATATCATGAACATTGGCGCATGCAAACACATAATTTGGTTTTGTTTTTTTTACAATTTCTATCAAATTTTGTTGATAAACCAATCTGCCACTAAACCAATTCTTTGAGGATACTTCTACATGTTTGCTTATCTGGGTATTACTGATAGAAGGACTACCAAAGCCGACCCCTTGATCATTCTTGGTAGTCACAATAGTTACTTCAAAATGATGCGCTAATTCAGCCATTACCGGTAATCTGTAATGTGAGAAAAATGGTTGCACAAACAATAATTTTTTCATCAAAGGGAAAGTCATTATAATTTTATTATTTATACTTTGAATAACTGAAAAACTAATAGTTGCATTAAATATACGTTTACGGTCTGAAGAAACAACATAATGATTAAAGGAACAGATCTAATTTACTATTTGTAATCCAATGTCGTTTAGTTAATGATTGTTCATAAAGGTTTGTAGTTCATCGAGTAAGTTCGTTTGGGTTTTTTATTTCTGGGTTCACTTCGAC
>JAAFGY010000238.1 GCA_010365135.1 Flavobacterium sp. | reverse complement strand
CAGTAGCAATGATGATAACTTCTTTTTCCGCTTGGTATGAATTTAAAGATATCGTTAATTTAGCATATATAAATTAGACTAAAGCCATTATAATGAATAAAAAAACTTGGCTCACCGATTGGAATTTTATGCGCATTCTCCGCTTGGGATTGGGAATTTACATCGCCGTTCAAGCTGTAGAAACTCAAAGTATACTATCCGGAATTTTTGCAGCATTTTTTATATTTCAGGCAGTCACAAATACAGGTTGCTGCGGTTCGAATGGTTGTGCAATTCCAACAAAGAAAAGTAATACTGATACAGTTGAAGAAGTAGAATACGAAGAAATAAAATAAGAATATTAAATAAAATTATTCCAAATTTTAAACCATAAAAAAACCTCGAAAATGAATACTTTCGAGGTTTTTTATTCGATTCAACTCCACCTAAATTAAGGTTTTGCTGTATGATGCTCCTTATCAAGATAAATTCTTTTTCTTGTAGCCGTTGTATAATCCGGAGTTCCTGCTGCTGAATATTCAGGAACACCTTTTGTTTCGGTCTCAATGACTGTGGTCAAAGGATTATCAACAATTGGATCATAAGGAAAATAAAGACTTAAACCAGAATTTGTTCCGGCTGGTTTTGTAATTTCGAGTTTGGTGGTATAATTATCTCCATCATCGTCTACATCAAGAAAGTCTGGAATACCATCCTGATCGGTATCATCAGCATATTTAATTAAATCATCCGGAGCGGTTGGATAATTAAAGGTATTTCTGTAATCGTACATATACCCATCCTTATTCTTTAAATCTTCTTGATAAGAAAAAATACCGTCATTATCCTGATCCAATCGTTGAATGTCGTACAGTTTAAAGCTAAATACTAAAGGCGCATAAGCCGGAATGGCACCCGACCCATTATTATAATATCCTAATCCAGAAGGAATAAACATTACACCAGCACCAAAATTGCTATAAGTAACAGTTCCATCATCCTTTACAACAGCATCTCCTGTCTTAAATTGGGGAAAAATTTCACTCCAACCGGTTATTACAGTATATAAACTAAAAATAGACTGGGGATAGATTACCTGCTCAAATTTAGTTGTAGAAATTACTTTTGTAGTGGCATCACGAGACAAATAATCGCCTCTATAGGATGCAAGTACACCATCAACATTACAAGGAGATTCGCCCACTCCTGGTCTCAATACCAAATAATATAATTTATAATCAACATTTTGAAGTTTTACGGGTCTAATCAAAAGTTTTGGATAAGTAGGTGAATCCAGATATGACATGATAGAGGGTTGTCCCGCATCAATTTTTGCAATTGTTACATCCTGATCATCGACTAAACCGGGATGATTGACAACGGTTATATAATTGTTTTTTAAATAGTCTTCAATGTCAGTAAGATCAGTTTTATATTGCTCTGAATAAAGTCTAGGTGGCTCAACTGGAGTGGATTCATTCTTTGAACAAGAAAATAAAGAAACGGTTGTAATTAATAGTATAAAATAAAACTTAAATTTGTTCATTATTGCTAATTTTTAAGTGCGCAAGATACAATTTTGATTTATTTTTGTAAACAATTTAACTTTGATTTTGGAAAATTTATGAGAATCGACAAATATTTATGGTGTGTGCGCTATTATAAGACCCGAAATATGGTTACCGAGGCCTGTAAAAAAAATCATGTCACTGTAAATGGGCAGGTTGCCAAGCCATCGAAGGAGGTTTTTCCCACGGATAAAATTACTTTTAGAAAAGATCAAATCACACAAATAATCACCGTATTGGATATTCCTGACAATCGTGTAGGAGCAAAATTAGTGGATATGTATCGAAAGAATGAAACGCCCGCAGAAGCCTATGAACATCTTGAATTACTGAAATTATCCAAAGAACACTACAGGAAAAACGGAACCGGAAGACCAACAAAAAAAGACAGACGCGATATTGACGAATATGGAAATGAAATTAAAGAGGAAGATGATGTACTTTAAAAAATATTTCTACACTTTAAACCTTTAACTTTAAACAAAAAAAATGAGCAAGAACATCATCTTATCAAACCAAGAAATTCAACATACTATAAAAAGAATTGCCTATCAAATCTATGAAACTTTTATAGACGAAGAGGAAATTGTGATTGCAGGAATTGCTTCCAATGGATTTATTTTTGCCAAAAAAATTGCGGATGCGCTCAACACCATTTCACCCCTAAAAGTTTCGCTTTGCGAAGTACAAATTAACAAACATCAACCCGAAACCACAGTAAAAACGTCGTTAACCCAAGCGGAATATTCTAATAAAGGATTAGTGCTTGTAGATGACGTGCTGAATTCTGGAACCACGTTGATTTACGCTGTACGACATTTTTTGGATGTCCCTTTAAAGAAATTCAAAACAGCGGTCCTTGTGGATAGAAATCACAAAAAATATCCCGTAAAAGCTGATTTTAAAGGCATTTCACTTTCCACCTCTTCTTTAGATAATGTTGAAGTGGTTTTCGATGAAAATGGAAATAGTTCCGCTTTTCTAAGTTAAAATAGCCAAAATATCCTGAGTAGTTTCATCTTTGGTTTTCCCATCGATTTTCACTACATATTGCGCTTGATTGTAATAAAAGCTTCGGTCAAAAAGATGTTTTCCGATAAATTCCTTCATTTCTTCCTCGTTTTTATCTGCAATAAGCGGGCGTTTGCTTTTATTAGCAACCAATCTTTCAAAGAGAGTTCCAACGGAAGCTTTTAAATAAATGGATATAATATTTTTACCTTTTAATAATAGATGGTTATTAGCATAGCACGGTGTGCCACCTCCCAAGCCTATAATTA
>JAAFGY010000043.1 GCA_010365135.1 Flavobacterium sp. | reverse complement strand
AAATTATACAATTAAAAACATAATAATTATTTAATAAACGTTGTGTAACAAAATATCACATGATTTAAGACAATTTAAAGGCAATATACCCTACCAAAAATAAAAAAAAAGATATCTTTACAAGCAAGAAAAAAGACAGATTAATGACAAATAATTCATTATCAGAAACTTGTAACGAAATTGTTTTTTCCAACTTTTTTAAAAAACATGGAAAGTCTCTTCGCAATTTCCTCTTTTATAAATACGGGAATAAAGATCAAGCCGAAGATTTGGCTCAAGAAGCGTTTATCAAACTTTGGCAAAATTGTGCTGCAGTTCCTATTGAAAAAGCCAAATCTTATCTCTACACTATTGCAAATAATAGTTCGCTAAATGAAATTAAACATCAAAAAGTGGTACTCCAATATGAAAATAATTTTACAGGCTTAGACAAAACGAATGAAAATCCAGAATTTATTTTAGAAGAAAAACAATTCAAAGACAAGCTTTTAAAAGCAATTGAAGACTTGAACGAAACCCAAAGAATTGCTTTTCTAATGCACCGAATTGACGGCAAAAAATACAGCGAAATAGCTGAAGAATTAAATATTAGCGTTAAAGCGGTAGAAAAAAGAATACATTTTGCCCTTGTCGAACTACGAAAAACAATTGACTTTAAGTAGGGTAAACAACGTATTACTTGTTCTATACATATAAATTGAAGATGATGGAAAAAAATTACAACTTATCAAAATGGCTAAATAATGAATTGACCGAAGCCGAATTAGCGGAATTTAAAGCTGATCCAGATTTTCAAAAATACGAAAAAATAAAAATCTATTCTGCTCAATTGAAAGTCGCTGATTTTGATGAAGAAAATGTTTTGGAAAATATTCTCAGCCATAAAAAAGCAGCATCCAAGGTAATTCCTCTTTACAAAAACTGGATGTTTAGAGTGGCTGCCGTTTTGATCCTTGCATTGGGAATAACATTTGCGGTGCAAAATTTTTCAACAGAAACTCAATATGCTTCTAATGGAAAAAGAACGACCTTCTCACTTCCTGACAATTCTGAAGTAGTATTAAATTCTGGTTCGGAAATTGAATATAAAAAGTGGAATTGGAACAATCACAGAAACCTTGAATTAAAAGGCGAAGCCTACTTTAAAGTTGCCAAAGGACAAAAATTTGAAGTAAAAACCTGCCTCGGAAAAGTAGCGGTTTTAGGTACTCAATTTAATGTGAAAGCTAGAAAAAATCGCTTTGATATTACGTGTTTTGAAGGACGAGTTAAAGTAAATTATAAGGACAAAGAAATTATTTTGACTCACGGTCAAAGTGTGACTTTTGAAAATGGAAATCAGATAATCACAACGGCAACTTCGTCAAAACCTGAATGGTTAGAGAATCAAATTGCTTTTACCAAAGAAAATTTAGCTAACATTATTGACGAAGTTCAAAGACAATACAACGTCACAATCACCGCAAAATTAGAGTCTTCCGATGAATTATTTACTGGAAAAATTCCTACTGATAATCTCGATGTTGCCCTTCAAATTATTGGGACAACCTATAATTTAGAAACCAAAAAAATTGCTCCAAATAAAATAATTTTTGAAAAAAAATAAATGTTTTCTATAAAACATCTTTGTATTTTATTTTTTTGCTTTGTTTTTGCCCTGACTGTCACAGCTCAGGATAGAAACAAAGCAATTGCTTTAAAAAATATTCTGCTGTCAATAGAAAAGAAACATCATATTACCTTCAATTATATCGAAAATGATATTGTTGAGATCAAAATAATCCCTCCTACTTCTTCTTTGTCATTGGCTGAAAAGCTACATTATCTTCGAATAAAAACCAATCTCGTATTTGAAAATATTGAAGATAAATTTATCAATATTTCTAATAAAATGGAGTCAGAAATAGTCTGTGGCTATGTTTTTTCGAAAAATGACAACACCCCACAAGAAGGAGTAAACATAAAATTAATCAATGGTCGCAGCACCACGACAAATAGTAATGGCTATTTTGAACTTCCTAAAGAAAAGGCAACCGAGCTCATAATTAGTCACATAGGTTACACTTCACAAAAAATTTCCGTTTCAGATTCACAAAACATGAATTGCCAGAAAATATTTTTGAGCCTCGAAGTTTTAAAACTCGATAATATAACCACCAATCACTTTTTGGCTTCAGGAATTTCCAAAACTATTCAAGGAACATTTGTAATAAAGCCAAAGAAATTAGGAATATTACCCGGTTTAATTGAACCCGACGTGTTGCAAACCATGTTGCAAATTCCAGGAATTGATAGTGCCGATGAAAGTCTTTCGAGCATCAATGTACGAGGTGGAACTCACGACCAAAATCTATTTTTGTGGAACGGAATAAAAATGTACCAAACGGGACATTTTTTTGGTTTAATCTCGGCTTTCAATCCCAATTTAGCACATATTGTCTCTATTTCGAAAAATGGAAGTTCTGCTTTTTATGGCGAAAGCGTTTCGAGTGTTGTGGATATTTCTTCGGATCCAAATAAATTTGAAAAACCTCAATTTAGCGCTGGTATTAATATGATAAATCTTGATGTTTACACTAAGTTTAACATCAATAAAAAAGGTTTTCTTGAAATTGCTGCACGAAAATCGATCACTGACATAATGGAAACTCCAACCTATAAAAAATATTACAGTAAAGCATTTCAAAACACAACAATAACGAATTTTTCAAATTATCACAGTATAGATTACAACAGTGAAGAAAAATTTAAATTCTATGATGTTACACTTAAATATTCGCAAAAAATTGGACAAAAAGACCAGCTGTTATTGGATTTAATAACGATAAATGACAATCTCAATATTGATCAAAATGCTACAGTTGATACTAACTACCAATCTGAAAATAATATTTTATATCAAAAAAATCACGGTGGAAATCTGTCATGGAAGCGAAATTGGAATTCGAAAAACACTAGCAAAATCAATATATTCACTTCAAAATACGAACTGGATGCGGAAAAGAATAAAATAGTAGACAATCAAATTGTAAAACAAGAAAACGTTGTTTTTGAGGATGGCATCAAACTAGAAAACAACCATATTATAAGTCCAAAATTTACCATTAATGATGGTTATCAATACGACGAAATTGGTACAACCAATTTGGATAAAGTCAGCAATCCTACCTATTATAAACAAGTCAAAGAAGTTTTGCGAACTCACGCTTTGATTGTCGAA
Organism: Flavobacterium sp.; assembly: GCA_010365135.1. Taxonomy (GTDB): domain Bacteria; phylum Bacteroidota; class Bacteroidia; order Flavobacteriales; family Flavobacteriaceae; genus Flavobacterium. Next base: position 20,838 of record JAAFGY010000043.1, on the reverse strand, counting down.
GGACAATATAACGATACGCTTTCAAAACTATTTATTACTACTGGAATGCGTTTAAATTTTATCGAAAAATTCAACAAATACCTTCTTGAACCTCGATTTCAGCTTAATTACCGTATTTCTCAAAGTTTATCTTTGGAAGTTTTAGGCGAATATAAAAGCCAAAATTGTTACCAGATTATTGACCGCCAACAGGATTATTTTGGGATAGAAAAAAGGCGCTGGATATTGTCAAATGACACGACGATTCCTATTCAAAAAAGCAAACAAGTGTCTATTGGTTTTACATATACCAAAAATAATTGGTTGTTTACCATAGATAATTTTTATAAAAAGGTAACAGGAATCAACAGCTCAACTCAAGGATTTCAGAATCAATTGGAATTTGCAAATATGATTGGCTACTATGAAATTTTTGGAGTTGAAACCTTAGTGCAAAAGAAAATTAATCACTTTATAACGTGGTTAAGTTATGCTTATAATGACAATAATTATCATTTTCCTACTGTAAATCAAGCTGAATTTTCGAATAATTTTGAACTAAAACATGTTGTTTCTTGGGCTGGAACTTATGAAATAAAAAACCTAAAAATTGCTTTGGGTTCAAAATGGTATTCTGGAAGACCGGAAACAACACCTTCGAGTTTAGAGATCAATAATAGCAATCCTTTTAACCCAACGATCGATTATAATTCACCCAATAATAAAAATTTGGAAGACTTTCTTCAATTCAATTTTTCGACAACTTATAAATGGGAAAGTTCTAATAAAACCCAATACAGACTAGGACTGTCAGTTATTAATGTATTCAATCGAAAAAACGAAATCAGCGAGTATTACAGAATAAATACCACCACGAACTCTGTTGAAGATGTAAAAACATATTCGCTCGGAAGAACTCCCAATGTAAGTTTTAGAGTCCTATTTTAATTAATTTATTTGATACTAAAATTTAGCGGAAACATCATAAATTGTAAAAACCGTCTCAGCTTAGAGACGGTTTCCTGTTTTTTATTTGGAATTTAACTCTTCTCGAGTTTTAGAAATGAAAATCTTAATTAGCCCATATTCTGCTTCTCGAAACACCATCGTGGCAGCTGTTACAAGCTCCTGTTGTAATGGAACTTGACATTGAATTTGTTGCTGTGGCACCTGCAACTAAAGGATACAAACCCGCTGAAAAATTGACATTGTTTGTTGTATAAAAATTTCCCTTGGCATCCACCGGAAGGGTTGCAATTAATGTTCCCGTTCCATCCGGTCCAGTGTAAAGTTTTACAGTAGCCTGTGGATTTGTGGCAGTAAGGGCATCGTTATAAACCGTGCCCGCTACCTTCCATTGTGGAGCTTCTCCTCCCCCTGGTTTGTGACAATTCATACAATTTTGTCCGGCATTATGACTGGCATTGCTACCCGATGTGCTATTGGTGATGTCTCCGTATTCATTCTCTGACGAACAAGATTGCATCGTAAAAAGAAGCACCAAAAATGCAAATAGTAAATTAAATTTAAATTTCATTAGTTTGTTTTTTATGTTAAAAAAGTTTTTAGTTCCAGTGTATTAATTAGTCCATATTCTGGCGGTCGAAGTTCCATTATGACAACTGTTGCAAGCACCTGTTGTTATAGATGACGACATATATTTTGTTGTGGTAGCACCTGTTACGGCTGGATATAGACCCGGTATTAAAACTACACTTCCCGAAGTGTAAAAATTCCCTCTTGCATCTACTTTCATAGTATATTTTAATGTTCCTGTGCCATTGGGACCTGTCCAAAATTGTATTGTTCCATTGGCGTTTGTAGCGGTACCAGTTTGGTTATAAACTGTACCGCCTACTTGCCATACTCCTTTTCCTGAACCAGAACCGCCAGGATTATGACAATTCATACAGTTTTGTCCCATATTGTGGCTTTTATTCAACCCATTTGCACTGCTTATTCCACCGGTACTACTTGGAGTATTTGCGGGAGTTACGACTGGGGTTGTAGGTGTTGTGGGCGTTGTTGGTGTTGTGGGTGTTGTGGGCGTTGTCGGTGTTGTCGGTGTTGTCGGTGTTGTCGGTGTTGTCGGTGTTGTCGGTGTTGTCCCATCGTCATCTTCGTCGTCATCATTTCCTGAATGATTTGTACTTGCATTAGGAGATATTGACTCATAAGGACTAGAAGTTGTACAGGATTGTAGGATTGTAAAAAGAATAATTACTGAAATTGTTGTTGCATGTTTAAGTTTCATAATTGTTTTTGAATTAAATTTTTATACTATTAATTTTATTGGAACAAGTAACTTTCTTTCAACATGTAATTTTTTTAGGTTAGCTATATTGAAAACATCTTTACCATAATTTACCCTACTTTAATTTTTTTTTGGTTAAAATTTTTTGGAATTATTTTTATGGCAAAAGATGAAGAATCGTTTTGCCTAAATCAGGTAAATCTTAAATTAAACTTTGCATATGCAAAGTAATGTTCTTATAAAAATAATGACAACTTAGCTTAAGCATTGATTTGGTTATTAGACATTATTTTTTCAAAAAAAAGTAGCATTTCTTGGTAGGGTATTTTTCAATTGGAATGTTTTACCTACATATTAACAAAATAGACACCTCATTTTTTTAACCTAAATCAATTGTAATGAACAAAAAATTTAAAATAATTCTATTTTCAATCGCATTGATTGGAATTGTGGGTTTCACTGGATTCAATTATTTAATGCATGGTGGAGCAAGAAATTTATCTAATGAAGATGCTGCTTTCACTGTTTCCTCAAAAGCCATTACAGGCGAGTTTGCATCGAATGTGGATATAGCCAATAAAAAATACCTAGAGAAAGCCATAGTTATCAAGGGAATTGTTACCAAAATCACAGACAAAGAAGTCACAATAGACCACTCTATCATTTGTAATCTAAAAGATCTCGATGCCACAATTAAAAAAAACCAAATGATAACTTTAAAAGGACGAGTTGTAGGTTATGATGATTTGATGGGGGAATTGAAAATCGATCAATGTTTAAAGTCTTCTTAATTTCCGCTAAAAAATTAATCCTAAATAAATAAAATGATGAGAATGAAATACCTATTTTCTTTTTTACTTGTGGCGTTCTCGATCGCTTTTGCCAGCGCACAAGACGACTTATTGAATCAATTGGACACTGTTAAATCGAAAGAGAAGGAAATCGAAATGTCCGCCTTCAAAGGATTGCAAATATGTAATATGCAATCGACAAAATTAGCCGCAAAAGGCGAATGGTATATGGTGGTTTCTCATCGATTTGGCGATTTGACACAAGGTTTTGATAATTTCTTTGGATTAGATAATGCTTTGACCAAAATTGGTGGTCTTTATGGTGCAACAAGCTGGTTAACCCTTGGTGCGTCAAGACATACCTACAACAAAATTTATGAATTGACCGCAAAATATAAATTGGCCAATCAAGAAACAGACGGTTTTCCCGTAACAATTGTTGGCTATAACACAATGGATATTAATAGTGCGCTAAAAACAAGCGAATTCCCAAATTTACAATTCACTGACCGATTAGCTTTTACGACCCAATTGTTGGTTTCAAGAAAATTTAGCAAAAAATTTTCATTCGAAATAGCTCCAATTTATGTACATAAAAATTTGTATGACGATGTATTGGAACAAAAAGACTTACTCCTAGTTGGTGCTGGCGCAAGATATAAAATAGCCAAAAGATTGAGTGTGAATCTTGAATATGCCGCCCGAATAATAACTGTAGAAGGCTTTACGTCTCCATACAAGAATCCGCTTTCAGTTGGTTTAGATATAGAAACTGGTGGTCACGTATTCCAATTAGTAGTTTCTAATAGTCAACCTATGAATGATGTCGCGGTATTTTCGAACACTTCAGGAGATTGGAACGGTGGGAGCATCTATTTTGGATTTAATATGTACCGATCTTTTTAGTAAAATCATTAATAATAAAATAAATTATGAAAAAGCTTATATTTTTTATATTGTTTATCAGTACCGTTACATCTATGGTTTCTTGTACATCAAGTACTTACGAAGAAATTTCGGCTCCTGTCACAAATCCTACCTATACGGCCAATGTTGAACCTGTAATAAAAGCCAATTGTACAGGTTGCCATTCAGGAGGACAATCTCCAAACTTGACTACTTATGAGTATGTAAAAAATGCTACTCAAAACGGAGATTTAATTTGTAGAATAGATCAAACTCAGGCTTGTGGTAGAGTAATGCCTCCAAGTGGACCGATGTCCAAACAAACCATTGATATGATCATTCTTTGGCAAACCCAAGGATACGCAAACTAACTATTGTACCTCAATTAAAAACAAATAAAAATGAAAAAAATAATAATTCTAATAGTATTTTTTTGTGCAGGAAATTTGATTTTTTCTCAAAAAATGATGACTCGAACTGGAGAAATAAAGTTTGAAGCTTCGATGCCAGCTTTCGAAGAAATTGCAGGTACCAGCAATACTGCTTCAAGCATTCTCGAAGAATCGACTGGTGATTTTGCTGCCTTAGTTTTAATAAAAGCATTCAAGTTCAAGTCCCCTTTAATGGAAGAACATTTTAATGAAAATTATATGGAATCCTCCAAGTTTCCCAAAGCTACTTTCAAAGGTAAAATTGCCAATTTTGATGCTAAAAAATTATCTTCGGCCAAATCTTCATATGATTTAGAAGGCGATTTGACCATTCACGGGATAACTAAAAAAATTAAAACAAAACTGACTTTGTTGTTGAATGGCGGCAAAATTACAGCTACAAGTTCACTCATGATTAAGCCACAGGATTACAATATTGAAATTCCCAACCTAGTTAAAGATAAAATTGCTGAAAACGTAAAGGTTTCAATGAATTTTATTCTTGCAGCCAATTAAAATTAATAATAAATGAAATTTAAAAAACACTTTTGAGCTTCTTAATTTCATTTATTAAACAAAATCTACCTATTAGTAACATTTAAAAATAAAAATCATGACACCAAAAGTACTCCAACTAGCAAGTTTCGCTTTTATCCTTTGCTTTTCGACAATGGCAACAGCACAAACTACAGGAACCCTGACTTTTTCATACAATCAACCCGTTCCTACCGCTCCAAAACCAACCTATTCAGGATTTTGTGTTACAGCCGTATGGATTGAAGACAATGCAGGAACATTTATTAAAACCAAAATGCGTTATGTAGGAAACGGTACCCAAGATCATTTACCCACTTTTGCAGTAAAAGCAGGAGGAGTTGCGTCAAATGCATTGGGAGCCGTTGTAAATGTTACTGACGCAACCACTGGAGCAACTCGAAAAAACACTACAGTTCCTGTGGGATTTGGCGCCCAAAGTTTTGTTTGGGATGGAAAAAACGTAAATGGAGCAGCAAATGGTGTCACTGTAGCCGACGGAATTTATAAAGTATGGATCGAAAGTACTTGGGTCGATTCAGGATCTAATAATCATCAGGAACTTTCAAGTTATGCGTTTACAAAAGGACCGACTTCGGCAACTACGACCGCCGTTGGAGATGCTTATGTCAATACTATTGTAATGAAATGGGCTGCTACAGGACTTGGCGTTAAAGAGAATGTTTCGCCAAACACCCAAGTAGTGGTTTATCCAAATCCAACTAATGGAATATTTAATATTGATTTCAAAAACGAAATAAATAATATTAAAGTGTCCAATATGGTAGGCCAAGTTCTTTATGATGAAAAGGTGGCCGTTTCAGCTCTCGGAACGACAAAAAATATTGACCTTTCGAGTTTTGAAAATGGAACTTATATCATCAATGTCACAAATGACAAAGGTTCATCAAGCTATAAAGTGGTCTTGGATAAATAAATTGATTTATGGTCAAATAAATTTTATTGGATAAAAAAAAGTATTAGTCATTTGGCTAATACTTTTTTTATTTTTAAGTGAGTCGAAAGTTTTAAAGTCGTAAAGTCAAAAGGCTCAGTTAACTACTTCACAATTATTTCATTGGAATAAAATCACATCCTTTCCGGCACATCAATTCCTAATAATTGAAAAGCTAGTGCAATGGTTTCAGCTACTTTTTTCGAAAGCTGAACTCTGAATATTTTTTTGTCTAAATCTTCCTCTCCCAAAATAGAAACCGCCTGGTAGAACGAATTGTACTCACGAACTAAATCATAAGTAAAATTGGCAATCAAAGCTGGACTGTGATTTTGCGCCGCATTTTGAATCACTTCAGGAAACAATTCGAGTTGTTTCACCAATTCTTTTTCCTTTTCGTGCAACACTTTTATAGTGCTCGGAGAAGCAAAATCGAAATTGGCTTTGCGAATAATAGACTGGATTCTAGCATACGTATATTGAATAAATGAACCTGTATTTCCTGCAAAATCAACCGATTCTGCTGGATCGAAAAGGATTCTTTTCTTGGGATCGACTTTCAAAATATAATATTTCAAGGCCCCCAAACCAATGGTTTTATATAATTTCGATTTTTCGTCAGGTGAATAACTTTCTAATTTTCCTAAATCTTCAGCAATTTTTTGGGCAGTATCGGTCATTTCCTGCATCAAATCATCGGCATCGACAACGGTTCCTTCTCGAGATTTCATTTTTCCAGAAGGTAAATCGACCATTCCATAAGACAAATGATAGAGATTTTTAGACCAATCGAAACCCAGTTTTTTCAATATCAAAAACAATACTTTAAAATGGTAATCTTGCTCATTTCCTACAGTATAAACCATTCCACCAACGTCGGGAAAATCCTTTACACGCTGGATGGCAGTTCCAATATCCTGCGTCATATAAACCGCAGTTCCATCGGAACGCAAGACGATTTTTCGGTCCAAACCTTCGTCAGTCAAATCGATCCAAACAGAACCATCAGGATCTTTTTCGAAAATTCCTTTTTCAAGACCAATTTGAACAACATCTTTTCCTAACAAATAAGTATTGCTTTCGTAATAATATTGATCGAAATCGACTCCTAAATTTTTATAAGTTGTGGCAAAACCAGCATAAACCCATTGATTCATGGTTTTCCAAAGTGTTTTAACTTCCGCATCGCCCGCTTCCCATTTCAAAAGCATTTCTTGTGCTTCGAGAATAATTGGCGCTTGTTTTTTGGCTTCGTCTTCGGTTTTTCCTTGAATAATTAATTGACTGATTTCTTCTTTGTACGCTTTGTCAAAAGCCACGTAATAATTCCCAACAAGTTTATCTCCTTTTAAACCTGTAGATTCAGGAGTTTCTCCATTTCCAAATTTTTGCCAAGCCAACATCGACTTGCAAATATGAATTCCTCTATCGTTAATGATTTGAGTTTTATACACTTTCTTTCCCGAAGCCTTGATGATTTCGGCAACCGAATAACCCAAAAGATTATTTCGAACGTGCCCTAAATGCAAAGGTTTATTGGTATTTGGCGAAGAATATTCGACCATTATCGCCTTGTCTTCCAAACTTGGAATTACAAAACCATATTTCTCATTATTTCTAATTTCATTGAAAAAATTCAAATAATATTCATCCGAAATTACAATATTCAAAAAGCCAGAAACAACATTAAATCGGCTCACTTCTGGAACATTTTCGACTAGAAAGTTACCTATTTTATTTCCTAATTCTACTGGGTTGCTTTTGATAACTTTCAATAAAGGGAAAATTACCATTGTGATATCGCCTTCAAACTCTTTGCGTGTGGTTTGAAATTCGACTTTATCAATAGTAATTTCAAATAAAGTTTGTACCGCTTTTTCTATGGAAGGCATCAAAATCTGTGCTAAAGTCATTTTTTGTATTGATTTTAAGGGTGCAAAGATAAGAATTTCAACGGAAAATTGTTTGTAGATTTTTTGAAATATTAACCCTTTATTACCGTTATAGGTACATGCTACATTTAACAAATTAGAACCTTTTTTAAATCTCCCTTTTACTCTATTTGACAAACAAATTATTTATATTGCGCATTTTATCGATGAAAATAATCTTTTATCGATAATTTGTATTGCTAAAGCCAAATTTATTATGAAAAAAGTTATCCTACTAATAATTTTGCTCTTATCAATAGGAGGTTTTTCGCAGGTAATTACTGTTGATACCAATACGTATTCTGTTCCAGAATTAGTTAGCGAAGTTCTAGTGAATAAAGTCTGTGTTCCCGTCAGTAACATTAGTTGGAGGACTGGAACAAATTTTGGTTCCTCAAATGGAATTGGATATTTTGAAAATACAAATCCAGCTTTCCCATTATCCAGTGGAGTTATTCTAAGCACTGGAAATGTTGCAAACGCCAGCGGACCCAACACAACTCAACTCAATGATGGTAATGCTTCTTGGAGTGGTGACGCCGATTTAGAAGCGACGCTTTTAACTGCTGGCATTACAATGAACTCAACAAATGCATCCGTTTTAGAATTTGATTTTGTCCCTTTTTCCCAAAATTTCAACTTTCAGTTTTTGTTTGCATCCGAAGAATATGGAAATTTCCAATGTCAATTTTCTGATGCTTTTGCTTTTTTAATTACTAATAAAGCAACTGGTCTTACCACAAATTTGGCGGTTATACCAAATACAGCAATTCCAATTTCGGTAGTTACTATCCGAAATTCATTATATAATTCTTCTTGCTCCTCTGAAAACCCTGCCTTTTTTGGCGCATTTAATGGAGGTTCAAATGCTTCAAGTTCAGCAACAAATTTTAATGGGCAAACCGTCATTATGAATGCCGCAACATCAACCTTAATTCCCAATACCGCGTATCACATAAAATTAGTAATTGCAGATAGACAGGACAATCAAGCCGATTCTGTCATATTTTTAGGGGCCAATAGCTTTAATGTGGGGCAAGATGTTTTGGGTCCCGATTTGACAATTGCGAACAATACCGCCATTTGTGATACTAAAGATCAAATCATTCGATCTGGATTAAATCCTTTAGTTTATTCATTCAAATGGAAATTGGATGGAAATCCAATTGGAGGAAACACTCCTAATTTAACAATAAATACAGCGGGCGTTTATAGTCTAACCTACACCATTATTTCATCCAATTGCGAAGTCACTACTGATTTCTTGAAGGTCGAATATTATCCACCGATTACAACTCCTGATCCAATCGATTTGAATGAATGCAATTCTGGACAGGTGAGTACAGCATTCAATTTGTCTGCGAACAGTTCCATTGTAAATATCCCTGGTACACAAATAAGTTATCATTATACTTTAGCTGAGGCTAATTCAAACAGTAATCCAGTACCTACTATTTATACTGTAGCTTCTGGAAGTTTGCCTGCAACCGTTTGGATCAGAATAGAAGACACAACCACAAAATGCTTCATTACTAAATCATTTTCATTAAAACTTATTCCTCCGCCAGTGGCCAATAACCCGGGAGATTTATCTTATTGCGAAACTATACCTGGTGCGAATACCGCTGATTTTAATATTGATTCACAAACAGCGGCCATTTTAGGAAACCAATCAACAGCAATATATAATGTTTCTTATTATTCTAAGGCTATCGATTCAAATTCAGGTACAAATCCAATAGATGTTTCGATTCCATTTACTTCTGGAAATACGACACTTTTTGCCAGAATTCAAAACACAACCGATCCTACTTGTTTCACTACGACAAATTTTAAACTAATTGTTATTCCAAGACCAATTTTAGATGCAACAATAAATCAATTTGTTTGCAACAGTTATACTTTGCCAGCACTTGCTAACCCTGGAAATTATTATTCAGGACCAAATCAAGGACTGCCATTATTAAATGCTGGAGACGTCATTACAACCGACAAAATAATATATCTGTATAGTACAACAGCTGGAACTCCAAGTTGTCCCATCGAAAGTATTTTCAATATAAAAATAGTTACCCCTTCAGATGTTAAACCAACTGATGAAACAGTCTGTGACCAATATCAATTGCCTTCTGCCCTTATTGGGCTTCGTTATTTTACCTTACCTAGAGGGCCTAGTGGCGGCGGAACCGAACTTTCTAGCGGAACTACAATTAAAACACCGGGAACAACAACAATTTATACCTATTTTTCATCAACGGACCTTGCAAATCCTTGTATTCTTGAGAGTCAATTCAACTTAACTATAAATATCACACCAACAATTGCCCCAAAGTCCAATGTTTTTGACTGTACATCCTATAATTTGCCACCTTTAGTAGTGGGCGATTATTATACTTTTGATGCTGTAACAGGAATATACACAGCAGCCATTTCACCCATAACCTCCACAACAACCCTTTATGTTTTTGCTACAAATAATGGTTGTAGAACTCCAGATACGATCTTCACGGTTTATATTAATACAATAGGTTTGCCCAATATTATCGAATGTGTATCTTATGATTTGCCACCTTCTCCTGTTGGCGAATACCGTGACGCTCCCAATGGTGGCGGAAACTTAATTTTACCGGGAATTATTGCGCAAACAAAAAAAGTATATACTTATGTTCCAAATGTAGGAACACCAAATTGTACGGATGACGATTTTTTCACCATTACCATAAACGCCCCTTTTCTAACTACTCCAACGAAAATGACTTCTTGTGAAAGTTTTCCATTACCAGTTCAAGTTGAGGGCGGCGAATATTACACCCTTTCTGGAGGTCCGATGACAGCTGGAAATGTGAAATTAATTCCAAATGTCGATATCATAACCACCACCACAACTGTATATATTTATAAACCAAGTGCCAATATTGCAGGATGTTATAATGAAAGACCTTGGCTAATTACTATTAATCAAAAACCAATTATTGATTCCCGATCAAATGTTGAACAATGTACTTCCTATGTTTTAACACCGCTTTCCAACGGAAATTATTTTGACAACCCAAAGGGTCTGAACCCTTTATTTGCTGGTACTACGATTAGCACTAATAATACGATTTATATTTTTGCCGCCAATGCAAATGACCCTACTTGCTATTCTGAAAATTCTTTTACTATCGCAATTAATGGTGTTCAAGCAGATCCAGTTCCAACACAATTGTCCTATTGCGACAGCTTTACTTTTCCGCCATTGCCAACACCAAATAATTATTATTACGATGCTCCGGGCGGACCATTGGGAGGAGGAAATAAGATACTTCCAGGAACTACAGTAACAGCCTTAACGGTGCTTCCAACCTACTATATTTACTATGAAACTGGAAACAGATTAAATTGTAGCGATGAAAAACCATTTAGTATCAACATTGCTACCAGACCTGTTGCCAACCCCGTTTCTCCGCTAGAAACCTGTGATACATTTGGCTTAAACGATGGTATTTTTCAATTCGATTTAACCACTTCTACCATTAGAAATGAAGTATTAAATGCACAAACACCTGACACCAACTTTACCTTAACATTTTATACTTCTTTGGCTGATGCCAATAATTTAAATGCGATTTCTATTGCCAATCCAACGACTTACCAAAATGATAATCCGTTAACCGACAGTGTTTGGATTAGAGTGGCAAACAATACCACAACGAGTTCCTGCTTTGACGTTGTCGAGCTAAAATTGATTATAAATCCGCTACCCAATCCAAAAATAAATTCTGATTATTTTATTTGTGAAGACTTTGAAACGGGAACTTTATTAAATCCCGCAAGATTAGATACCGAGATATCTGGAGCAAATTATTTATTTGAGTGGACTTTTGAAGGAACTCCGTATGGCGGAAATACGCCCTCTATCACGACGAGTGAAATTGGTAATTACACCGTAAAAATAACAAACACAACGACATTATGTACGAATTCTGCTTCTGCCAAAGTCGCAAAATATGCGCCTTACATCGAAATCACCTCCAATGATGCTTTTGAAAACCCCACTTTTGTGACCATAAATGTTTTAGGTGCTGGCTCAGGAAATTACGAATACCAACTGGATGATTTTCCGTTTCAAGATAGCAATGTTTTTACTAATGTTTCACCAGGACAACACATTATTGCTGTAAATGACAAAGACGGACATTGTAATCCCGCTTCAATAAATGTCGTGATAATTAATTATCCTAAATTTTTCACTCCAAATGGTGATGGTTTTAATGAATATTGGAACATTCCTCATTTAGCTTTGACCAATCCCAATGCGCCGATATTCATTTATGACCGATATGGAAAATTAATTAAAGAAATAAGTCCTTCAAGCCAAGGTTGGAACGGAACGCTAAACGGACAGCCGCTTCCTTCATCGGATTATTGGTTTACAGTGGATTACGATGAAAAAGGAATTTCAAAAGTATTTAAATCTCATTTTACGTTGAAAAGATGATGATGAGAAAGAAGGCAGAATTTAGACGGCAGATTTCAGAAATCTATCTACTTTCTAAAATCTGCCTTCTAAATTCTGCCTTCTGAAATCCACTTTCTAAAATCTGCATTCTGAAATCTGCCTTCTGAAATTACCACCTAATAATCACACTTCCCCAAGTAAAACCGCTACCAAAAGCAGCCAAAATCACGGTATCTCCTGATTTAATTTTTCCTTGTTCCCAAGCTTCGGTCAACGCAATTGGAATCGAAGCTGCGGTAGTATTGCCATATTTTTGAATGTTATTAAAAACTTGATCATCCTCTAATTTAAATTTCTTTTGGATAAATTGTGAAATTCTCAAATTAGCTTGATGCGGAATAAGCAAATCAATATCCGAAATCTTCAAATTATTGGCTTCCAAGCCCTCGTTGATCACTTCAGCAAAACGAACCACCGCATTTTTAAATACAAATTGTCCATTCATATACGGAAAATAGCTTTCGTCATCGGGATCTTTGTCGGCAATAATATCAGTGATCCAGCGGCCTCCCATTCCTGGAGCTTTTACGATAAGTTCTTCGGCATGTTGCCCTTCAGAATGCAAATGGGTGGATAAAATTCCTTTGGTCAAGTCCTCTTCTCGACTCAAAACCGCTGCTCCGGCTCCATCGCCAAAAATCACTGAAACACTGCGACCTCGATCCGTCATATCCAATCCTGTCGATTGCACTTCAGAACCAATCACCAGAATATTTTTATACATTCCTGTTTTTATGTACTGGTCGGCAACGGAAATTGCATAGACAAACCCCGAACATTGATTTCTAACATCCAGTGCTCCAACCGTCTTTAAACCCAAATCGCGTTGTACCAAAACTCCAGGACCAGGAAAATAGTAATCGGGACTCAGTGTGGCAAAAACCACAAAATCGATGTCTTCATTAGCAATTCCGGAACGTTCAAGGGCAATTTTGGCCGCTTTAACTCCCATTGTTGTGGTGGTATCTTCGCCTGAAATGATATGTCTTCGCTCTTGAATTCCAGTTCTTTCCTGAATCCACGCATCATTCGTGTCCATGATTTTGGACAAATCTTCATTAGTTACCACATTCTCAGGAACATAATATCCTAGTCCTATTATTTTTGAATGATACATATTTTGTTGTTTTAATAAAATTTAGATACCAATTTTAAGAATGCTCTAAAATTTAGTACAATGTAACACTATTTTTTAAAGCACCAATCTTTTTTCAATAATTCAAAGGCCTTCGTGGTATGTTGAAATCGAATTCTTCCTAAAAACATTCATTTTTATATCTTACTTTTGGTCTCATCAGCAATCACTCTTTAATGAATAACTTTAGTGTTCTTTTCTTCTTAATTCTCACTTCAACCTATAGTCAAATTTCGGGTTGCACAGATTCGTTTGCCAAAAATTTTAATCCAAATGCCACAGCGAATGATGGTAGTTGTATTTATGCCTCGGCCAAAATTAAACCAGCATCTCTCCAAAAATTGGCTGATACTTTACTAGAAACTTCGGGTTTGATGGCATTCGACCATTTATTATGGACGCACAACGACAATCACGACACCACGATTTATGGATTGAGTTCCAATGGAAAAATTCAAAAGAAAATCAAATTAGATAAGGTAACAAATAACGATTGGGAAGAACTTTCTCAAGACGACAGTTACATTTATATTGGCGATTTTGGAAATAATTTTAAAGGCAATCGTAGAGATTTGCACATTCTAAGAATCGAAAAAAAATCATTTTTGCTAAACAAACCTTTGATAGATACCATTTCCTTTTCCTATTCAAATCAAACGGATTTTCGCATACAAAAGGAAAACACGACCAATTTTGACTGTGAGGCTTTGGTGATATCCAAAGACAGCATTTATTTGTTTACCAAACAATGGAAACAGAAGAAAACATCGGTGTATGTCTTGCCCAAAATCCCTGGAAAATACACGGCTAAATTAAAAGAAACACTGAATACACAAGGATTGATAACGGGAGCAACGTTATTAGCTTCTGGAAAAGGAATCGTGCTTTGCGGTTATTCTACCATGTTGCAGCCTTTTTTATATCTTTTAAACGAGTACAAAAACAATGATTTTTCGACTGGGAATAAACGAAAAATTAAGATTTTGTTGCCTTTTCATCAAATAGAAGGAATCACCACCGAAGACGGAAAATTATTCTATTTAACAAATGAATCCTTGGTTAGACCGCCATTTTTAAATGTACCTCAACAATTATATTCGGTCGATTTGGGCTCCTATTTGAAACCCTAAATTTAAAACCACAAACCAGCTTCAAAATCAACAGTTCGCAAATAGGATTCCATAGGTGATTGGCTCATTCAACAGAAGATGTGTGAATGATATAACTCTTTCCTAGAAATGTGTAACTCTTACTCTTACAGTTGTAATGAACTTTGCAGCACAAGTACAGATAAATTTGGTAAGGCATAGATTTATAAAAATAATTAGTATATTTAATGATGTTTTAAACATTGGATATCATAGAAATTAAGCGAAGTCGTATGTTTTTAAAAAAGGAATTTTTCAAATTTTTGTCCAAAATGAAAGTCATCAATGAATATTTTTAAATAAATTACATCCAAAATTATAAAATGAAAAAAAAATTAATACAGTTAGTATTTTTGATACTGCCATTTTTATGCAGTGCTCAAGAATACATTGACCTCTTTTCCATAAATTACGGAAAATCGCAAAATACCACTTTTGAAAATTCAGTTGTTACTACCAACATAGCTACATTTCAAACGAATATTATACTACCCATTGTTTTAAATGAAAAATATATTGCTATCACAGGCGTTAATTTCAGCAGCTACAACCTACAATTATTTCCAAATTCCGCTAACAATCATTTATATTCTACAAATTTAAGAGCAGGTCTGGGTATAAAACATTCGGAACACTGGAGTGGAATATACCTTTTTCTCCCAAAAGTCGCATCTGATTATATCAATCTGAGCAGTAAAGATATTTACGTGGGTGGATTGGCCGTATTAAAATATAAAAGAAACGAAAACTTTGGTTATGGTATGGGACTTTATGGCAGCAGCGAAGCTTATGGTATATCGTTGGTTCCCATTATTACTTTTTATTATCATAGTCCAAATAAACGTTTCGAGATGAATTTCTTTTTGCCAAATGATGCTGATATCAATTATAGTTTGACTGATAAAACAAAATTAGGTGTTGATTTCCTAGGTCACGGAAACAGTTACAAAGTGACAACTGACAACGTTCGTTCCAATTATGTTGAAAATAACTCGATAGATTTATCGTCCTACGTACAACGAAGCGTGTTGGACAAAAAACTTCTTTTACGCCTAAAATTGGGCTATTCTTTAAACGAATTTAGAATATATCCGGTAGATCAAAAGCTTGATTTACAAATTCTGGCTTTAAAATTTGGAGATAACCGAACCCGATTGTTCGAGGACAAATCGAACACTTTTCTTTTAAAAATGGAAGCCATTTATCGCTTTGATTTGACCACCCTAAAAAAGTAATCCCAATGAAGATGCGATTTGCCAGCTGATATTTAATTTATGCAACCTGTGCAAAGTGTATTGAAAATTCAAATTAAAAGATAGCAAATAGCTGTCTTTTTTTGTTTGGCTCAAATTCCTATCTTTGCACCGTTTGTATTTGAATCCTCTTTATCATTAGAGATCCAATTAGAGACCTCTACGATTTTAAAAACATAAAAGCCTAATTTTAGGCGCATCAGCACAATGAATTACCTATCAGTCGAAAATATATCAAAATCTTTTGGTGAAAGAACCCTTTTTGAAAACATATCCTTTGGAATCAACAAAGACCAAAAAATTGCCTTCATAGCCAAAAACGGTTCTGGAAAAACCACCATTATGAACATCATCAATGGTTTTGACGAACCCGATACGGGACAAGTGGTTTTGCGCAAAAGCATTCGAATGGCTTTTCTGTCACAAGACAATAAATTGCAGGACGAACTGACGATTGAGGAAAGCATTTTTGCTTCGGATAACGAGAGTTTGAAGGTGATTGAAGCTTACGAAAAAGCATTGGAAAATCCCGAAGATGAAGAAGCCTACCAAAAAGCTTTTGACGGAATGGATCAGCACAATGCTTGGGATTTTGAAACCCAATTTAAGCAAATTTTGTTCAAATTGAAGTTGGAAGATTTCAAGCTGAAAGTAAAAAACCTTTCGGGTGGACAGAAAAAACGCTTGTCATTGGCCATCATTTTGATTAATCGTCCTGATTTGTTAATTCTGGATGAACCTACGAATCACTTGGATTTGGAGATGATCGAATGGTTGGAAAGTTATTTTGCCAAAGAAAATATTACGCTGTTTATGGTCACGCACGACCGTTTCTTTTTGGAACGCGTTTGCAACGAAATCATCGAATTAGACAACGGAAAAATATACCAATACAAAGGAAATTACTCTTATTATTTAGAGAAAAAAGAAGAGCGAATTGCTTCCGAAAATTCGAGTGTGGACAAAGCCCAAAACTTGTTTACCAAAGAATTGGAATGGATGCGCCGCCAACCCAAAGCGAGAACGACCAAATCGAAATCGCGTCAGGATGATTTTTATGTGATTAAGGAAAAAGCGCAAAGTCGCCGTCGGGAGAACAAAGTGGAACTCGAAATCAATATGGAACGAATGGGAAGCAAGATTATCGAGCTGCACAAGATTTCCAAAAAATTCAAAGATCACGTGATTTTGGACAACTTCAGTTTTGATTTTCAACGTGGCGAACGCATTGGAATCATTGGGAAAAACGGAACTGGAAAATCGACTTTCTTGAATTTATTGACAGGAACCATTCCTTTGGATTCTGGAAAAGTGGTCGTTGGCGAAACCATCAAAATTGGCTATTACACCCAAAGCGGAATCAATCCAAAACCGGGGCAACGCGTGATTGATGTCATCAAGGAATACGGCGAATTTATTCCGTTGACCAAAGGCAGATTAATTTCGGCTTCGCAATTGTTGGAGCGTTTTCTTTTTGACTCCAAAAAACAATACGATTATGTCGAAAAACTGAGTGGTGGCGAGCTAAAACGTTTGTATTTGTGTACCGTTTTAATCCAAAACCCCAACTTCCTGATTCTGGATGAGCCTACTAATGATTTGGACATCGTAACCCTAAATGTTTTGGAAAGTTTCCTTTTGGATTATCCGGGTTGTTTACTCGTTGTGTCACACGACCGTTATTTTATGGACAAAATCGTGGATCAATTATTTATTTTCAGAGGTCAAGGCGAGATTGAAACTTTTCCCGGAAACTACTCCGATTTTAGAGCCTACGAAGATAGTAACGATGTTGAACAAAAAGAGATTGCTTCGAACCTCGCAATGACAGCCAAGAAAGATTGGAAACAAAACAATCCCACAGGAAACCTGACTTTCAACGAGCAAAAAGAATTTCAGAAATTAGAAAAAGAAATTAAGGATTTGGAACTGGATAAAGCCAAAATCGAGCACTTATTTTCCGAAGGAAAAGTGGCCGATGCCGACATCGAAAAAAAAGCCAAAGAACTGGAAAACCTCATCAAGAAAATTGAAAATAAGGAGGAAAGATGGTTTGAATTGAGCGCGAAGATGGAAGGTTAGGAAAGTGTTCAGTGTTCAGTCGCAGTTTTCAATTTTCACATTTATATTAAAAACCACAATGGAATTAAGTTCTATTGTGGTTTTGCTTTTTTTTAGAAAATCAGTTTTTGGATTTGTAAGGAAAGAAGTAGCTTTTGGTTTTTTTTGTAAGATTATTTTAGTATCTTCGGAAAAAAAATATTACTGCAAAGTAGCGACAATCAATCCAATTTTGGGTATATAGTCGCTACTTTATAGCTAGTATATGTAAGTTAGCGGTAATGCTAATCGGATGACCGAGAAGCCAATACACCCCAACCGCCTGAACCAAGTAAAAAGCCAAAAGCATACCAAGCACCGTTATTATTTGGTGCATACATTGCCACATCATCCCATATTAGCATACCAATAAAATCAAACGGTGCTATTATTCCGTGCCATAAACCACCCCAAAAGCCGTAAGTATGACCTTCGACACAGCTTTTTACAATCTCATTATCAGCACACCCCGAAAGAAGCACTACCGCTAACAGCACATAAGCAAAAGCAAAGGCTCTGTGGTTTAATAAAGTTTTCATTTTCATAATTATATTTGTTTTTAAAGTTAAATTTTCGTTTCTAAATCTTTGCCTTCGCTTATCTGCAAAACGTTAGGCGTCATTGTACCGAACCGCACAAACCGACAACGAACCGATAAAAAATAGAAATTAAAATCTTAAATTTGCGACAATAACGAACTAACAAAAAACAAATGGCAAAATCCTTGAACAATAATTTAAAGAAAGCAAAAGCAGGCAAAAACGATGAGTTTTATACTGAACTTACAGATATTGAAAAGGAATTGCGACACTACAAAGATCATTTTAAAGGAAAGACAGTTTTTTGCAATTGTGACGACCCAAGAATTAGCAATTTCTTCCACTATTTTTCATACAATTTTGAAGCGTTAGGTCTGAAAAAATTGATTACAACTTGCTACAAAAACCAAAACAGAGATTTGTTCACAGAACATAAATCTGAAAGCGCGATTTATTTAGAATACACAGGCGACAAAAATGGCGACAGAATACCAAATCCAGAAGAAATTGGAATAGTTCATTTAAAAGGAGATGGCGACTTTCGTAGTCCTGAAAGTGTTGAACTTTTAAAACAAGCCGACATAGTTGTAACAAATCCACCTTTTTCACTATTCCGTGAATATGTAGAACAACTAATTGAACACGATAAGAAATTTCTAATTATCGGAAATCAAAACGTAATAACTTATAAAGAGATTTTTAAACTAATTAAAGAAAATAAACTTTGGGCAGGTGTTGATAATGGTGGAACAAAATGGTTTAAAGTACCTGACCATTACGACATTGCAACAGAAACAAGAATAAAAACTGAAAACGGACAAAAGTATTTCAGTATGGGAAGTGTATTTTGGTTTACAAACCTTGATAATAGAAAACGACACGAAGACATAATACTTTACAAAACTTACTACGGAAACGAAAGTGAATATCCAACTTACGACAATTACGATGCAATTGAAGTCAATAAGGTAGCAAATATTCCAACTGATTTTAAAGGAGTTATGGGTGTTCCGATTACTTTTATAGACAAGTACAATCCTAATCAATTTGAAATATTAGGTATGGCTTCTTCGGCAGGTTACAATTCAGAAGTGGTTGGAATGCCATTTTTAGGGGAAAAAGATGCAAGACCATTAATTGAAGGAAAAAATACATTTGCTCGTGTTATAATTAAGAACAAAAGAATATGAAAATAGAACTTAAAGAAATAACAGTTGCAGAATTAACCAAAGGCTACCAAGACAATCTTGAAAATGGCGTAATTGGCTATGATGGAAAGTTAGACATTAGACCGCCATTTCAGCGTGAATTTGTATATGGAGATAAAGAACGCAAAGCCGTAATTGACACATTACAAAAAGACTATCCATTGAATGTAATGTATTGGGCAGTTCGAGAAGATGGAAACTTTGAAGTAATTGACGGTCAACAAAGAACTATTTCTATTTGCCAGTTTGTAAACAAAGATTTTTCTGTAAACGGTTTAGCATTTCACAATCTTACTGACGACAAACAACAACAAATTTTAGACTATAAATTGATGGTTTATTTTTGTAGTGGCAAAGACAGCGAAAAATTAGAATGGTTTGAAACCATAAATATTGCAGGAAAAGCACTTACAGAACAAGAATTAAAAAATGCAGTTTATTCAGGTTCGTGGGTTTCAGACGCGAAACGCTACTTTTCAAAAAATAGCCGACCAAAATTAGGCGATGATTATATGAGTGGTTCTGCTAACCGACAAGAATATTTAGAAACTGCAATTTCTTGGATTTCAAGCGGAGAAATCAAAGAATATATGTCTAAAAACCAGCACGAACCAAACGCAAACGAACTTTGGCTTTATTTTCAAGCAGTAATTAGTTGGACAAAAGCGACTTTTCCAAAATATCGCAAAGAAATGAAAGGTTTGCCTTTGGGAACTCTATATAATGAATTTAAAAACCAAAAGTTTGACCCAACAAAATTAGAAGCAGAAATCACGACTTTAATGTTAGATGAAGACGTGGAAAACAAAAAAGGAATTTACTCTTTTGTACTGACACGAAAAGAAAGATTTTTAAACATTAGAGCATTTAGCGACAATCACAAACGAGAAGCATTTGAAAGACAAAAAGGAGTTTGCGTAAAGTGTGAAGTAACTTTTGAACTCAACGAAATGGAAGCCGACCACATTACACCTTGGCACGAAGGCGGAAAAACTAACGCTATAAATTGCCAGATGTTATGCAAACACGACAACAGAATAAAAAGTGGTAAATAACGAAAAAGAAAAACAACGAACGCCTAACAGCCGTAGCTGTTGCACAACCTCCAAAAAAGTTTTCATTTCAAAAATAAAACCTAAAATACAACCTCGTTTAAGCTCTTTTAAGCGAGGT
>JAAFGY010000042.1 GCA_010365135.1 Flavobacterium sp. | reverse complement strand
TATAAATATGGAAGATTATATCTCAAAAATAGTAGCATTTTAATAACCAATTTAAAAATAAAAAATTATGAAAACAACTAAAGTAGTATCAGGATTATTAGCAGGTTTTGCAGTCGGATCAATTCTAGGGATTCTTTTCGCACCTGAAAAAGGTTCCGAAACCCGCACCAAGATTATGGATAAACGAAATGAATTTATGGATAATATAAAATCAAAGTATTCCAATCTAGGAAATTCCGTAAAGGATCAATATGAAAGCGTTAAAAATGATGGGGCGGATTTAGCTGCAGAAGTAAGCAACCAATATGGGAATGCAAAAAATAATTTAAAAAATAATTTACAGAATAATGGGTAATTCACCCAACTTCTTAATTATGATTGACAACGCAACAGCATTAGTCACCCTTCTAAAAAGGGCGGAAAATTTTAGTAAAACAACCTGACGGTTTAAGCTAATCTTTATAGACAAATTGCCGGATGTAGTGTTTGCACTAGTTTCGCAGCTTGCTATTTTTATAAGTTGCGTTGTCCATTATAATTGTATATTTACTTCTCGCATTTTAGATTCGCAAGCTACTTAGCAATTCTTTGCTATCTGCAATTATCACACAATTGTTATAAACCGAAACGTTATGAAACCTAAAAGTGAAACAGATTTATTAAAAGAACGAATCATCATACTAGAACAAAAACGGGCTGATGAATTAGAATTGTTAAAAAATCAATTTCGTGGCGTACGTGAAAGTTTAAAACCAGCGAAGCTTATCAAAAATTTATTTCATGATGTGATTAATTCCCCTGAAATAAAGAACAATATGGCTATTAAAGCCATAAGTCTTTGTACAGGGTTTATTTCAAAAAAGTTAATAGTAGGAAGTTCCCATAATTCCTTTAAAAAAGTTTTGGGATCATTGGTTCAGTTTGGAGCAACCAATATGCTTTCAAAAAATTTTTATGATTTAAAATCAAAAGCAAACCATTTTCTAAAACGTTTTTAGAAATAGAAAAGTTGGAAATACAGCATAAATAATGAGAACTCTCTTAAAAAATTTCTGGAACACATTAAAGAAAGCATTCAGCCAATGGTGGTCTAAAGATCCATTTAAAGAAAGCGCAGTTATCGCTTACTATGCCATTTTTTCATTGCCAGGATTATTAATGGTCATCATTACTGTAGCAGGATATTTCTTTGGACAAGAGGCAGTAAACGGACAAATAAAGACGCAGATAACCAGTGTGATGGGTAGTGAGACAGCCCAACAAATCCAAGATATCATTATAAAGGCTGCATTATCAAAGGACTCAATTTGGGCAACTCTCATTGGTATCGGTACAATCTTAGTAGGTGCAACGGGTGTTTTTGTACAGTTTCAAAAATCTTTGAACCTCATTTGGAAAGTCGAGGAAGATCCCACCAAAGCAGGAATCTGGAACCTCATTAAAGAGCGCCTTTTTTCCTTTGGATTTATTATAGCCGTTGCCTTTATTTTAATGGCATCATTTGTAGTTTCCGCATTTTTAACTGCAATAGGCGATTTGCTTGTACAGTACTTCTCTGAATCGCTATTAGTAGTGTTGCTTGTTTTAAATTTTATCATTTCGCTTAGTACACTGATGTTACTATTTGCGTGTATGTTTAAGTTTTTTCCAAATGCAAAAATAAAATGGCGGCATGTTTGGTTAGGTTCCTTTCTTACTGCTTTATTGTTTGAAATTGGAAAATCTGCCATGGGATTGTATTTTGGAAAAGCACAACCGGGCTCTGGATATGGACAAGCAGGCTCCATTATATTAATTATGCTGTGGGTTTCTTACTCGTCGATGCTGGTTTTTTTGGGTGCAGAATTTACCCATTCTTACGCAGAATTAAAAGATGGACCGATACCGCCTGATGAAAACGCTAAGAAATTAGACTAAACATACCAGCAATCCTATTAATAAAAATCTTAGCAATGGCTAAACGAGTTTAAAAATTTGCTTAATTTAACTATTCACTGGTTTCCAAAGTCCATAACCACCATTGAGATTCACGGAATAAATATTATGATTTCTCAAAATTCGTTGCGCCAAATAGCCTCTTAAACCGATTTGGCAGTAAATAACATACTTGGTATTTTTATCAAAGAAATCCAAATTATCTCTCAAAGTATCTACATCCATATTGATAGCATTAGGAATTGCACCGCTTTCGAATTCTGTTTTGCTTCTAACATCAATGATAACGGCATTTTCACTCGAAACATAGTCGTCTAATTGATCGTAATTGATGAACCGCACATCGTCTTTCAACATATTTTCGGCCACATACCCCAGAATATTTACGGGATCTTTGGCAGAATTATAAGGCGGCGCATAAGCCACTTCTATTTCTTGTAAATCATAAATAGTCAAATTTCCTTTGATTGCCGTTGCAATAACATCGATACGTTTGTCAACACCTTCTTGGCCTAAGGCTTGTACACCATAAATGGTTCCGTCTTCTCCAAAATTCATTTTCAACACAATATTTGTAGCTCCAGGATAATAACTGGCGTGATTGGCACGAGTTACGGTCACAGTTCGATACGGAATCGAATACCGTTTCAACAATTTTTCGTTGAGTCCAGTAGCTCCAACAGTCAAATCGAAGAATTTGATGATGGAAGTTCCCAAAGTTCCTTTATATGATATTTTATTTCCTCTCGTAATATTATCGGCAACAATTCGACCTTGACGATTGGCAGGCCAAGCCAGTGGAATTAATACTTTCGCCCGATTAATGTAATGCGAAACCTCGATAGCATCTCCCACAGCATAAATATTAGGGTCAGAAGTTTGCATAAACTCATCCACGGCAATTCCTCCAGTAACACCTAATTCCAATCCAGCAGCTTTCGCCAAAGCATTTTCGGGTTTTACACCAATGGCAAAAATAACCGCATCAGCAAGAATGGTTTTACCGTTATTTAATTTTAATTCAATTTCATTTTCCTTGTCTTCAAAGGCTTCGACACCTGTATTTACTAAAATATTTAGATTTTTGGCAGTGGCGTGATGTTGCACCATTTTGGCAAATTCGAAATCTACAGGAGCCATAACCTGATTTCCCAACTCGATAACAGTGACATCAAGGCCTTTTTCAACTAGATTTTCAGCTACTTCCAATCCGATGAAACCGCCACCAACTACGGCAATATTTTTCAAATCTTTGGTTTTGGCAATGATTCGATCCATATCTGCTACATTTCGAAGCGTCATTATTTTATCTGAATCAATTCCTGGAATATTGGGTCTGAAAGGTTCTGCACCAGGTGATAATAATAATTTATCGTAGGATTCAATGTAAATTTCTTTCGTAAGTACATTTCTAACTTCGACCGTTTTTTCTTCCTTGTTTATTTTCAAAACTTCATTAAAAAAACGGACATCTAAGTTGAATCTTGTTTTTAAGGAAGTGGGCGTATGTAATAATAACTTGGAGCGGTCGCTAATGACACCGCCAATATGATAGGGCAGACCACAGTTGGCGAAACTTACGTGCTCTCCTTTTTCAAAAATAATGATTTCACTTTCTTCACTCAAACGTCTTAACCTTGCTGCTGCAGTTGCACCGCCCGCAACGCCACCTATAATAAGTATTTTCATCAGTAGAATAGTATTTGTGTTTTAATTCTGCTGCAAATTACCGAAAATAGATCCTAGAGTTCTGTAGCTTTTGTTACATACTATAAAATAATTTTGAGAAAAATGGTGACAATAATAAAAAGCCTTCCATAAAAACAATCAGTCAAAAGTGTTTTATGTTTTTATTGTTAAATGTTAAAATTTTTAGCGAAATTTACGACCAATAAATTCAAAGCTACTAATGAAAAACTTACTCAAACAAACGTATGGATATATTTTTGAAGATAAATTAATTGACGATATTGTAGAAACTTCTTTGCTAAGAGATTTCAAAGAAGGGGATATTTTAATTGATTTTGGCGATTCTATACGAAAAATGCCGTTACTCATTTCGGGCGCCATTAAAATATTGCGAGAAGATTTTGACGAAGGAGAATTGCTATTGTATTTTATCGAAAAAGGCGACACTTGTGCGATGACAATGGCGTGCTGTTTGGGCGAAACCAAAAGCGAAATTAGAGCCGTTGCCGAAACCAAAGGACAGTTAATTATGATTCCTGTTAGCAAAATGGAGGAGTGGTTAGGCAAATACAAAAGTTGGAGAAATTATGTTTTCAATAGTTACAATAATCGTTTAAAAGAAATGCTTTTAGCAATTGATAATCTTGCGTTTATGAATATGGATGAACGATTATTGAATTACTTAAATGATAAATCTAAAATCGTTAATTCCAATGAAATTCATTCTACTCATCAAGAAATTGCTTATGACCTGCATACATCAAGAGTGGTGGTTTCTCGTTTATTGAAGGCACTGGAAAACAAGGGCAAAATTAGCCTGAATAGAGCTTCAATTGTATTATTGAAATGAGGTAACATTTGTTACCAAATTGGGATAAAAAATAACCTATTTTTGTGATTATAATTTTTTATAAATGGAATTATCTCAACTAATAGGATATATTTTAGCTGTTTTTGTAGGTGCGACTCTTGGTATGTTGGGCAGCGGTGGTTCCATACTTTCGGTTCCTATTTTGGTCTATGTAATGGGCATCGAACCTTCATTGGCTACAGCTTATTCTTTATTTGTCATTGGAACAACATCATTTGTTGGCGGAATTCATAAAGCCAAACAAAGATTAGTAGATTTCAACAAGGTGGTTTTATTTGGAATTCCTGCCGTAATTTCGGTATTTGTAACGCGGAAAATTCTCGTTCCCAAAATTCCGAATATTATTTTTTCGACCGAGTATTTTATATTGACTAAGTCTATCTTGATTATGGTAATTTTTGCCTTTGTAATGATATTTGCATCGGTGAGAATGATAAAGCCTTTGAAAGAAAAAATGATTACCAATACTGAAAAACTCAATTATTATAAAATAGCCTTAATGGGCATTTTTATTGGACTTGTTTCAGGATTTGTTGGTGCTGGCGGAGGTTTTTTGATTGTACCAACATTATTATTTTTTGCAAAAACGCCAATGAAAATGGCGGTTGGAACTTCGCTTTTTATTGTTGCGGCGCAATCCTTAATTGGGTTTACGGGTGATATTATGAGCAACCAGATTATCGATTGGAAGTTGTTGCAATATTTTACTTTTGCTTCCATATTAGGAATCTTTATTGGGAATTTCATTTCTAAAAAAGTAGAAGATGAAAAACTCAAAACGAGTTTTGGTTGGTTTGTGCTTGCTATGGGAATTTACATCATTATAAGAGAACTTTTCTGGTCATAATAATTTCCTAAAATGTGTCCTTAGAAATAGAATACCATTGAAAAATTAAATAAATTTACAGTATAAAAAACACTTTGATAATGAAAATTAAACAAATTTATACGGGTTGTTTAGCACAAGGTGCTTATTATATTGAAAGCAAAGGAGAAGTTGCTATTATTGATCCATTGCGCGAAGTACAGCCTTATATTGACAAAGCCAATCGCAATAATGCTAAAATCAAATATATTTTTGAAACCCATTTCCACGCCGATTTTGTAAGTGGTCATGTAACATTAGCTGAAAAAACAGGCGCTCCCATAATTTATGGTCCTACGGCCGAAACCAAATTTAAGTCACATATTGCTACTGATGGAGAGGTTTTTCAATTAGGAGAAATCACCATAACTGTTTTGCATACCCCTGGACATACCTTAGAAAGTGTTTGCTATCTTTTGAAAGATAAAGAGGGTAAAGATTATGCGATTTTTAGCGGTGACACCTTATTTTTAGGCGATGTGGGTCGTCCAGATTTGGCTCAAAAAATTGCCAATATGACTAAAGAACAATTGGCTGGAATTTTATACGATAGTTTGCGAAACAAAATAATGACTTTACCCGACGATGTCATTGTATATCCCGCTCACGGCGCAGGAAGTGCTTGCGGAAAAAATTTGAGTAAGGAAACCATTGGAACTATTGGAGAACAAAAACGGGTTAACTATGCTCTTCGTGCCAATATGACCAAGGAAGAATTTATCAAAGAAGTCACCGATGGATTATTGCCTCCGCCGCTATATTTCCCTTTGAATGCCAAACTCAACAGAGAAGGCTACGAAAATGTTGAAGATATAATTAGGGATGCAATTGCTTATGATGTCGAAACTTTTGAAATGGTCGCCAATAAAATTGATACCGTAATTCTGGACGTTCGCCACCAAGATGAATATGCCAAAGGACATGTTCCTAGATCTATTTTTATTGGAATTGATGGTGATTTTGCGCCTTGGGTTGGAGCGTTGATTCCAGATATAAAACAACCTTTGTTACTGATAACTCCATTGGGTAGAGAAGAGGAAAGTATTTTGAGACTGGCAAGAGTAGGCTACGACAATACTTTGGGCTATCTAAAAGGAGGATTTGATACTTGGAAAAACGAAGGATTAGAATATGACACTGTCAGTTCAGTTTCGGCTGTAATGCTAGAAGAAATAATGGAAGAGGCAGAACAAGAGAAAGAAAAAGTGGCCATTTTTGATGTCAGAAAAAATTTTGAGTATGAAAAAGAGCATATTGTTGATGTTTCTTCAACACCATTGGACAACATCAACGACCATTTAGCCGAATTTCCAAAGGAAAAAGAATTTTACTTGCATTGTGCCGGCGGATATCGCTCTATGATTGCGGCTTCGATATTAAAAGCTAGAGGATTTCACAACCTAATCAATGTGGCAGGTGGGTATTCTGCAATACAAAAAACCGCGATAAAAACTACCGATACTATTCGCTCAACTAATTTTCAATAAAATGAAACAATTACTTTTTACAAATTGGCATTTAATGAGATGGGTAAGATTAGCCTTTGCCTTGTTTTTGTTTGTTCAAGCTTACACAACTCGGCAATGGTTTTTTATTGTTTTTGGATTATTCTTTCTATTTCAAGTGGTTTTTAATTTAGGCTGTGGATCAAATGGTTGCGCAGTTCCAAACAATAAATATTCAAAAAAATGAGCACTAATTTTGATACCATTATAAAGTCTGAAAAGCCGGTTTTAATTGATTTTTCGGCTACTTGGTGTGGGCCTTGCAAAACGCTAGCTCCAATTTTAAAGCAAGTAAAAGACATTTTAGGAGAACGAATTACCATCCTAAAAATTGATGTAGACAAAAATCAACAATTGGCTTCCCAATATCAGGTTCGAGGCGTTCCTACAATGATTTTATTTCAAAACGGAAATCAATTGTGGCGTCAATCGGGAGTTTTATCAAAGGAAGAAATCATAAAAATTATTGTAGAAAAAAGCAACTAATGACTAAAAAAG
Source organism: Flavobacterium sp. (assembly GCA_010365135.1). Taxonomy (GTDB): domain Bacteria; phylum Bacteroidota; class Bacteroidia; order Flavobacteriales; family Flavobacteriaceae; genus Flavobacterium. The sequence goes on along the minus strand of JAAFGY010000042.1, from coordinate 16,785 downwards.
CAATAATTATCACAGGAATAGGAATCGTTGTTGGAGCAATTATGGGCTATCTTTACTACTTTTATGTAGGTTGCGCTTCGGGAACTTGTTCCATTACCTCTAAGCCTTTAAATAGTTCATTATACGGTGCTCTGATGGGCGGATTGATATTCAATATGTTTATAAAATCACCAAAAAAACCTTAATATTTTTAACCAATTAAATTCAAAATCATGAAAACAAACATGGGTTCAGCAGACAGAATTTCTCGCATTATTTTTGCAATTGTAATAGGCTTTATGTACTTCACCAAGGCTATTGAAGGCACAGCTGCACTAATTTTAGGTGTACTAGCCGTGGTATTTCTACTCACAAGTTTCATTGGTTTTTGCCCTTTATACACAATTTTAGGATTTTCTACTTGCAAAAAGAAATAAATGGTCGAAAAAAAATTAAATAAAGACCTAATTCTAAGAGAGAAATTGGCTTTGCAAAGAACGGTCTTGGCTAATCAAACCACATTCTTGGCTTTTTTGCGAACCTCGATGTATTTTTTTATAGCCGGTTTAAGTTTAGAAAGCTTGTTGAAAGTAGAGTATAATTTTGCTATCGAAATGTTCTTTTTCATCAGTTCTTTCGTGCTGTTGGTAATAGGCGTTTTCAATTATTTCAAACATAAAAAAATGATTCACGATAACGAAAAGCATATTGGCGACTATAAATTGGAATATTTTGAAAAGTCATAAACACTTAAACCAAGAATATTGGGATCATCGCTATAAAACCAATGCGGCAGGCTGGGATATTGGCAAAATTTCCCCGGCGATAAAAGAATACACCCAGACGTTAGAAAATAAAAATACAAGAATTTTGATTCCCGGCTGCGGCAATTCATACGAAGCGGAACATTTAGTAATTCTAGGTTTTACCAATATTACGGTAATTGATATTGCCCCAACATTAATTGAAAACCTTCAGAAAAAGTTTCAAAACAATACAAATATTAAAATTGTATTAGGCGATTTTTTTGATCATCAAGGAAAGTATGATTTGATAATGGAACAGACATTTTTTTGTGCATTAGATCCAATTATGCGCGAAAAATATGCTTCAAAAATGCACCAACTTTTATCTGATAAAGGAAAATTAGTCGGATTGTTGTTCAATAAAACATTTGAATCTGGACCACCTTTTGGCGGAAGCCAAGCGGAATATGAACAACTTTTTAAAATTCATTTCGAAATTTTGCAAATGGATTTGTGTCCAAATTCAATAAAACCAAGAGCCAATTCCGAATTGTTTTTTGAGTTTCAGAAAAGAAACATTTAAAATTCATTTTAAATCACAACTAATTCCACACCATTGTTTTATGTGTAACTAATGTTACCAACTACTCAAAATCTATGAATTATATTTGGTAAAACAAATTATTAAATATGTCAAAAGTAGTGGTATTAGGGGCTGGAATTGCGGGTCATACTGCAGCCGCCCATTTAAGACGAAAGCTTTCCAAAGAGCATCAAGTAGTCGTTGTTTCTCCAAATCGAAATTACCAATGGGTTCCTTCCAATATTTGGGTTGGAATTGGAAGAATGAAGGCTGAAGAAATTTATTTTCCACTCGAACCACTTTATAAGAAAAAAAACATTGGATACATTCAAGCCAAAGTAGTTTCTTTTCATCCTGAAGGCGACCCATTAGAAGACAAACCTTTTGTGACTGTCGAATATCTATATGGAGAAAATGCAGGAACTCAAGAAAAGGTGACTTACGATTATTTAATCAATGCTACAGGACCAAAACTGGCGTTTGAATTGACCGAAGGTTTAATTCCCGGCACCAACAAAGCTTTTTCGGTTTGCACTTATGATCACGCAGAACACGCTTGGCAGGGTTTGAATGAGTTGATCCAAAAATTAAAATCTTCTACCAATAAAGCTAAAATTCTAATCGGAACCGGGCATCCAAAAGCCACCTGCCAAGGTGCTGCTTTTGAATATATTTTGAATGTTGAACAAGAACTCCACAATCATAAAGTTAGAGATCAGGTCGAAATTACTTGGATTTCGAACGAATATAAATTGGGCGATTTTGGAATTGATGGAATGTTGATGAGTGGCGGAGGAAAGCCAATGCAATCTCACGAAATGGTCGAAATGGTTTTTGCCGACAGAGGTATCAAATGGATTTTAGGTGCTGGAGTTTCAAAAGTCGAAGATGGAAAAGCACATTACGAAAATTTAGAAGGCGAATACAAAAGCGAAGAATTTGATTTTGCAATGTTGATTCCGTCCTTTTCGGGTCATGGTTTCAAAGCATTTGACAAAACCAATCAAGATATTACCGATAAATTATTCAAAGGTTTTATGATTGTCGATGCTGATTACACGCCAAGACCATACGAAGAATGGACGGTTCAGGATTGGCCAGAAACTTATCATAATCCTAGTTATCCTAATATTTTTGCGCCTGGAATCGCTTTTGCACCACCGCACACCATTTCGAAACCACGAAAAAGTAAAAACGGAACCGATATATTTCCGTCGCCACCCAGAACAGGAATGCCGTCAGGAATCACAGCCATTTTGGTAGCCGATAACATTATTGACAGTATAAAATCAGGTAAACCAACCTTGCATCACAAAGGATCAATGGGGAATATGGGAGCAGCTTGCATTGCATCTTCAGGATATGGAATTTTAAAAGGCCGAGGAATCAGTATCACTACTTTTCCAATTGTTCCCGATTATGTAAAATATCCAAAATCGGGTGGAAGAGATTTGAACAAAACCTTTGGAGCTCTTGGTTTAGCAGGACATTGGGTGAAATTAGCTTTGCATTATGCCTTTCTTTACAAAGCCAAAATGAAACCCTTTTGGTGGTTAATTCCTGAATAATATTTTTCTATTTCACATCAAATTATAACTATTATGGCCAAAAAAATCACTCGTTTTCAGAAATTTTTAATGCACAATCCTTTTATTCAGTTCTTTATGTTTTTGTATTTGAATGCAAAAATATTGAGTATTGTAGCTTTCAAACACGGAGGAACTAGAAATACACCTCATTAGAATATCTTTTGTAAAAAGTATTTCATTGCGGAATACTTTTTTTATCTACCTTTGTTAACCAAATGATTAAACCATATAGTTAAATTAAATGACAACCGAAGAAAAAATATTCAATGCCGCTAGAATCATTTTCCAAAAAAAAGGATTTGCAGGTGCGCGGATGCAGGAAATTGCAGATCAGGCGGGCATTAACAAAGCGATGTTGCACTATTGTTTCAAAAACAAAGAGTTGCTTTTTCAAGCCGTTTTCATGAATGCCTTTAGTCAATTGGCGCCACAAATCAACGAAATTTTCAATTCTAAGGCCAGCGTTTTTGACAAAATCAGAAAATTTACAAACAGTTATATTTCGTTTGTAATACTGAATCCGTATTTGCCCCAATTTGTAATTCAGGAAATGAACAACAATCCCGAGTTTGTTATGTCGTTTTTACGGAATGAAAATAGACCCAATCCAACAGTATTAATTGCGCAAATAGAAAAAGAAATCGCCGACAGCATCATCAACCCCATTAATCCCAAACAACTTTTGATCAACATTATTGCGATGACAGTTTTCCCTTTTGCCGCGCAAATGATGGTCAAAGGAATGTTGCAAATTTCCGATACAGAGTTTACTGCGATGATGGAAGAAAGAAAAACCAGCATTGCCGAGCAAATAATAAATTCCATAAAAAGATGAAACACCCTTGAAGATAGATCTTGTTGTAAAGAGTTATCAGTACGGGTGTTCCATCTGACCGATGAAAAACAATAAAAATAAGCAGATGAAACGAATACTAATTACATACTTTTTATTGGCTGCATTTTTTTCCAATGCGCAGCAATCATTGACTTTAGAAGATTGTTATGCTTTGGCTAATAAAAATTATCCAATGGCCAAACAAATAGGTTTATTGCAAAAAAAATCCGATTACGAAGTACAAGCTTTGCAAACGGCAAAACTTCCAAAAATCGATTTGAATGCGCAAGGAACATACCAAAATCAAGTGACAACGATACCAAATCCACTTCTTGAACCTCTGAACAAAGATCAATATCGTGCAACTTTAGATGTCAATCAACTCCTTTATAACGGCGGATTAATTGATGCTAATGCTAAACTTAAAGAGGCACAAACCAAAACCCAACAACAACAAGTTAAAGTCAATTTATACCAAATAAAAACTCGAATTAATCAATTGTTTTTTTCTATTTTACTTTTGCAAGAGAAAAAAGAACTTCTGATTTCCAAGCAAGAACAATTAGTTTCTAAAAGAAAAGAAGTAAATACTGGAATCAAATTTGGTGCTATTTTGCCAGCTTCCGAAAAAGTATTGGAAGCAGAGAATTTAAAAATAAAACAACAACTTTCGGAAATTCAATTTGACAAAAAACGCTTGTTCGAAAATCTTTCTTCCTTGACTTTTACGACAGTTTCTGACACGAGTGAATTGCAAAAACCGATGATAAACACGGACGAAACCTTGGAAAATAATCGCCCGGAATTAAAATATTATGAGTTTCAAAACCAACAAATTGAAGCCTCAAAAACGGTGGTTTCTAAAAATAATTATCCAAAACTTAATGCCTTTGGAACTGCAGGTTATGGAAATCCAGGATTGAATATGATTGATAATTCTTTTCAACCTATTTTAATGGTCGGATTGAGGGCAAATTGGAATGTCTTTGATTGGAACAAATCCAAGTCTGAAAAAGAGGCATTATCCATTTCAGCGGATATTATAGCTACAGAAAAAGAGACTTTTTTACTCACCAATTCTATGCTGTTGCAGGAAATGAACAACGAAATAAAGAAATCCGAAGAAATCATAAAAACCGATACAGAAATTATTGCTTTAAGAGAATATGTTGAAAAATCGGCTAGCTCACAATTAAAAAACGGAGTCATTACAGCTTCAGAATATTTAATGGAATTCACGAATTTGTACGAAGCCAGAACCAATCAAAAGTTGCACGAGATACAATTGGCTTTGGCGAAAGCCAATTATCAAATTAGTAAAGGGAATTAAAAATAATTTTAAATTATGAATTCTAAATTTTAAATTTTTTGTGTCACCATTTAAAATTTAGAATTCAAAACTCAAAATAAAAAAATGAAAAAAATAATCACATTTCTAAGCCTAATTGTGCTCATTTCTTGCAACAAAAACAATGACAAAGCCGATGGTTACGGCAATTTTGAAGCTACCGAAGTTACTATTTCGGCGGAAGCCAATGGAAAAATCGAATATTTAAAACTCGAAGAAGGCGATGTTTTGGAACCAAAAACGCAAGTTGGTTTGATTGATACAACCCAATTGTATTTCAATAAACAACAATTAGTCGCTTCTAAAAGTACGGTTTATTCAAAATCAGCCAATGTTTTGTCACAAGTCAAAGTCTTGCAGGAACAACTTAAAACGACTTTGATTGAGAAAAAAAGAATCCAAAATATGTTTGCCGAAAATGCCGCCACCAGACGCCAAGTGGATGAAATTGACGGAAAAGTAAGTGTTATAAAAGAACAAATAAAAAGTGTTCAAACCCAAAATTCGCCTATTGTAAATGAAGTAAAATCGATCGATGTTCAAATCGAAAAAATCAACGACCAAATTCAGAAAAGTAAAATCATCAACCCAATAAAAGGAACGGTTTTGGCCAAATATGCTGAAGCCAACGAAGTAACCGCTTTTGGAAAACCCATCTACAAAATTGCTGATATTTCGGAAATGACTTTGCGTGTTTATGTGAGTGAAACCCAATTGTTCCAAATAAAAGTGGGCCAAAATGTGACCATAAAAATCGATGCTGATGCAGCAATGAAATCCTTTCCAGGAACGATTTCTTGGATTGCATCTTCGGCAGAATTTACTCCGAAAATCGTTCAAACCAAAGAAGAACGAGTAAATCTAGTGTATGCCGTGAAAGTAAAAGTAAAAAATGATGGTAGTTTGAAAATTGGAATGCCTGCCGAAATGTGGGTTAAATAATTTAAAAATAAAAAAAATGAATTTGAAAAACTTGCACACAGACAATAAACCTGTACAAACAAATGTCGTTTTCATAGCCGAAGAAGGTAAAGTAATTTCCTTGCAGATTGCAGCACGTGAACAGTTGAAAGAACATATTACAAAAGTTCCTGCACTGTTAGTTTGTGTTTTTGGAAATGCTGTTTATCAAGATGAAAAAGGCAAATCAGTGGAATTAAAGCCAGGAGATTATGTAAACATTGAAGCCAATGTAAAACATTTGGTTGATGCTAAAGAAGATAGTAATTTTTTAGTAATTAAATAAAGAAATGAGTATCCAAGTCCAAAATATCTCCAAATCCTACAACAAAATAAAAGCTGTTGAAGCCATTTCTTTTGAAGTAAACGAAGGAGAATTATTTGGACTAATTGGCCCTGACGGAGCTGGAAAAACAACAATTTTCAGGATTTTGACCACGCTTTTATTGGCCAATGAAGGTTTGGCAACCGTTGCAGGCTATGATGTAATTAGGGATTATAAAACCATTCGGAATTTGGTGGGGTATATGCCAGGGAAATTTTCTTTGTACCAAGATTTATCCGTGGAGGAAAATCTAACTTTTTTCGCCACAATTTTCGGAACAACCATTGAAGAAAATTACGATTTAATCAAGGATATTTACATTCAAATCCAACCTTTCAAAACGAGAAGGGCAGGAGCACTTTCGGGCGGAATGAAGCAGAAATTGGCTTTGTGTTGCGCCTTGATTCACAAACCAAAAGTCTTGTTTCTTGACGAACCCACCACTGGAGTTGATCCAGTTTCTCGAAAAGAATTTTGGGAAATGCTCAAGCGATTGCAGCAAAAAGGCATCACAATTCTAGTTTCTACGCCTTATATGGATGAAGCGGCGTTGTGTGATCGAATCGCTTTAATCCAAAAAGGAAAAATCCTGAAAATTGATAGTCCCGAGAATATCATCCAGAAATACGACAAAATTATTTATGATATTCGAACGCAAAATTTGCACCAATTGATTCTGGATTTGAAAAATTATCCAAGTCGATATAGTGTTTATGCCTTTGGGGAATTCATTCATTATATTGATAAAAATGAGGATTTTAATCCAATAGATTTGGTTGCATATCTTGAAAAGCATAATCATTCTGAGATAGAAATTAGAGGCTCAAAACCAACAATTGAAGACGTTTTTATGGATTTATAATTCAATTACGAAATATCAATTACGAATTACGATTAAAAAATAAATCTGTGAAAATCCGTTCAATCCGTGTAATCTGTGGCTAAATAAATATGAACAAAGAAAAAATCATAACCGTAGAAAATCTCACCAAGCAATTTGGAAGCTTTACTGCAGTCAATAGCATTTCTTTTGAGGTCTTTAAAGGAGAGATTTTTGGTTTTCTTGGTGCTAATGGAGCCGGAAAGACCACGGCTATGAAAATGCTTATCGGGATTTCGAAACCCACTTCAGGAAAAGCTTTCATTGCAGGATTTGACGTGAAAACCAACGCCGAAATGGTCAAGAGAAGCATTGGTTATATGAGTCAAAAGTTCTCGATGTATGATGATTTAACCATCAAGGAAAATATTACTTTTTTTGGTGGAATTTATGGTTTGAGTAGAATTCAAATCAAAGAAAAGACAAAAAAATTAGTAAAAGAATTAGGACTTGAAGAAGCTATTGATAAATTGGTAGGTTCCTTGCCTTTGGGATGGAAGCAGAAATTATCCTTTTCGGTGGCTTTGCTGCATGAACCCAAAATCGTATTTCTGGATGAGCCAACAGGCGGTGTTGACCCCATCACCAGAAGACAATTCTGGGAAATGATTTATGTGGAAGCCAACAAAGGAACCACGATTTTTGTGACTACGCATTATATGGACGAAGCGGAATATTGCGACCGAGTTTCGATAATGGTCGAAGGAAGTATAGAAGCTCTCGACACACCAAAAAACCTCAAAGAAAAATATAATGTGGCGTCAATGAATGATGTTTTTTTGAAATTGGCTAGAAATGTGGAATAAGAGATTTAAACCATTAAGGTGTTAAGGTTCACTAAGTTAAATATTGTGTTTAATTTTCTTAATATCTTAATGGTTCAAAAAAAATACTAAACGGTTTAAAATGAAAAGATTCATCGGATTTGTAACAAAAGAATTCTATCACATATTTCGTGACAAACGAACGATGTTCATACTTTTTGGAATGCCAATTGCCCAAATTATGCTGTTTGGTTTTGCCATAACCAACGAAATCAATAACGTGAATATTGCTATTTTGGACAAATCGAAAGACAGTGAAACGCAGAAAATAATCAACAAAATTAGTGCTTCCCAATATTTTAAAATTAACGAAGAAATCGCTAATGAAAACCAAATAGAAAGCGTTTTCAAAAAAGGAAAGGTAAAAGCGGTTTTGGTCTTTGAAACTAATTTTGGCGAAAATCTACAAGGCTTAAAACAAGCTAAAGTTCAAGTAATTACGGATGCTACCGACCCGAATATTGCCAACACGATTGCAAATTATGTCAACGCCATATTACAGAATTACACGCAGGAAATCAATGAGAATAACAAGCCAAGCCACCTTATACAAACGCAAACCCAACTGTATTACAATCCCGAATTGAAGAGTGTTTTCAACTTTGTTCCCGGTGTGATGACCATTATTTTGATGCTCGTTTCGGCAATGATGACTTCTATTTCCATTACAAGAGAAAAAGAATTGGGAACTATGGAAGTGCTTTTGGTTTCACCCATCAAACCTTTTCAAGTTATTATAGGCAAAGTGTTTCCGTATATTTTTCTGTCCATCATCAACGCCACATTTATTCTGCTTTTGGGATTTTTTGTATTTGGAATGCCTGTCGAAGGGAACTTGTTTTTATTGGCTTTTGAAAGTATTTTATTTATCACGACGGCACTTTCGTTAGGAATATTAATTTCGACGGTTTCCAATTCGCAACAAACCGCTATGATGCTGTCTTTAATGGGTTTGATGCTGCCTGTCATCATTTTATCGGGCTTTATTTTCCCCATTTCGAGTATGCCAATGCCGTTGCAAATTATCAGTAATATTGTTCCTGCCAAGTGGTTTATCATCATCATCAAAGCGATTTTACTTAAAGGAGCATCTATAAGCGTGATTTGGAAAGAAACCTTGATTCTTATTGGAATGACAGTGTTTTTCCTTGCGGTAAGTATTAAAAAATATAAAATTCGATTAGAGTAGAATAAACCCGGTCAGGGTTCAAAACCCTGACTGGGTTAGGATAGAAAAAAAATGAAAACAATACTATTCATCATCCAAAAAGAGTTTCGGCAAATCTTTAGAAATAAAGCAATGCTTCCCATTATATTTGTTTTACCGATGGCGCAATTGCTTATTCTGTCAAATGCGGCGAGTTTTGAAATTAAAAACATCAAGTTTTCGTATATTGATAACGATCATTCTTCGGCTTCTAGGGAATTGATTTCTAAATTTGAAGCATCTAAATATTTTAATATCATTGAAAGTTTTGATTTCAAGAAAGAAGCCAATCTGCAAATGCAAACTGGAAAAGTGGATGTGATTCTCGAAATTCCGAATCATTTTGAACGGGATTTAATTACTGAAAAAGGCACTAATCTTTCAGTAAGCATTAACGCAATTGATGGTGCGGCGGCGGGAGTTGAGAGTGTTTATATTTCGCAGATCCTTGCTGGCTATAATCAAAAAATTCAAACCCAATTGTATCAATATAACGAATCTTCCTATGTTCAGCCGATGAATATTGTCACGATTCCTTCGTTTTGGTACAACAACACGCTGAACTATAAAACCTTTATGGTTCCGGGAATTTTGGTATTGTTAGTAACGATGTTAACTTTATTTTTGTCTTCGATGAATATTGTTCGTGAAAAAGAAATCGGTACTTTAGAACAAATTAATGTGACGCCCATTCGAAAATATCAGTTCATTATTGGGAAATTGTTTCCGTTTTGGGTTTTAGGATTGGTGATTTTGACTGTTGGATTAGCTATTGCCAAAGTCGTTTTCAGCGTGCCCATTTTAGGAAGTATTAGTTTGATTTATTTCTTTACTTCGATTTATTTGTTGGTTATTTTAGGTATTGGCTTAATCATTTCTAATCATTCGGATACGCAACAGCAAGCGATGTTTATTGCTTGGTTTTTTTCGGTCATCTTCATCTTAATGAGTGGATTGTTTACGCCTATCGAAAGTATGCCTCAATGGGCGCAAAACCTCACATTATTCAATCCGATTCGTTATTTTGTAGAAATTATTCGAATGGTAATGCTGAAAGGAGCGACACTTTCGGATATTTCCAAACCTTTTTTTATTGTTGCTTGCTACGCCATTGCCCTGAACGGAATTGCGGTTTGGACTTATAAGAAAGTGAATTAAAAATCACAACAAGTCGTTGGATTACAAAACTAATAGTGGAGCAATTATCCCCAAGCTAAGCTGTCCTGTAGAACAATCCACAGCATTGAATTTTGTTTCGGCATAAGATGAGTAATTGTATTTTTTTGCTATGTAACCCACGTAAAACTTTAAATTTAAATCCAAAAAAGGAGTGTATTCAATTGTTGGTATAATCCCGTATGAAGTTACCAAACGATTGTTTTTGTTTGGATCTAGATTTCCATTCCAATACGAATTGTTAGTCATTAGAGAAAGCAAAACAGCAATTTTGGGTTGAATCATGTATTCAGTTCTTATCCAGTTATCGACATATGTAACGTCTTGAGCTGCATATATATTTTGATTTTTTATACAAGCCGAAATAATCCCTTTTTGATCTAAGTCTTCTTTGCTGTATTGAAAATCGTAGTATAGTGTGAATTTTCCCGTTTTGAGTTTATTTCCTAAGGCAGCATAATTTCTGTTCGCCTTTTCTGCATCAACAAAATGAGCAAAACTATAAGTAGTTTCTAGTATTCCATCAAAAAGATGTCCTTTCCAATTGGCCACCACACTCAATGGCGTTTTTGTTTGAGTAATTCCGAGAGGCGCGGTAGTTCCGTATTGTTCTTGAAAAGTCTTGGTTCTAGCATTTAAAACTTGAAAATTGAATGCGTTTTTATGGTCGGCTAATGAATAGGTTAGGGCAGCACCAACCTGAAAATTATCAGATTTATCGTTAATAACATTATAAGATAATATCTCAATTGGATTTGTCAAAAGTTCATAACCACCCCAATCTCCAATCATTTTTCCAAAAGTTAATTTGGTTTGAGGTGCAAGTTCTATGCTTAAATACGCCAAATCAACAGCACGACTAATGTTGTCTATAGTATTTGGATCAGGAATTTTGGTATAACGGTTTCTGAATCTAAAATATACTTTTTCGTGAATTTTTCCTTTTATCTCAAATCGAAACTGATTTACCGAAAATTGAGAACCCATATGTTTTCCATCTATAAACGAGTTGTCCAAACCCATTCGGGTATTAAAAATAACATCTACATCTTTTAGAATTGCAATTTTTGATGAGGGAAGAATGGGAGTATTTTTTGTGATTGATTCTTGCGGTTGTTTTTGTCCAAATAAAAAGAGTGGAGTTAAAACAAGCACAAAGTAGAAAAGAGATTTTTTCATTAGTAGTTATTTGTCCTTAAGATGGAATTTCGCTATTTCAGCGCAATTATTCCTTGGAAATATTAAATCTTGGCGTTTTTATCGAAAGTTACTTTACTGGTTTCTATGTCATAAATAGCACCAACAATTTCAACTTTCTTAGATTCGTAAAATTCTTTTAAAATAGGTTCTGCGGTTTTCAAAGAGTAAACACCATGTTCAATATTGGCATCAATAGCGCGATCAACATTTAATTCGTGGTGACTTGCTAGATTTTTCTCTTCTTTCTGGTTTTCGATGTATTCAATTATTTTTTTGATGTGATCCAACTGCTCGTAATGCCCTTTCGAATTGATAAATGCTTTTATGGCACCACAATCTTTGTGACCCATAACAACAATCAATTTGCAGTCTAAATGTTCTACAGCATACTCAATACTTCCCAATTCATAGTCGCCCATAACATTTCCAGCAGTACGAATCGAAAAAATATCACCAAGACCTTGGTCAAAAACAAGTTCGGCAGGAACTCTCGAATCAGAGCAACTTACTACGATTGCAAAAGGATGTTGTCCTTTTTTTAGTTCTCGCAATCTTGCGAGGGTTTCATCTGGATGAACGGGTTTTCCAGCTGTAAATCGTTTGTTTCCTTCTTCGAGTTTTTGTACTGGAGACAATTTTGATTCATCCTTTTTTTCCGTTTGATTACAAGCAAATAAAACGCTTATGAATAACAAGGTAAGTAGTCTTTTTTTCATGATTCTTATTTTTAAATTACAATACGATTAAATCTATTCGAAAAAATCAAACAAATTAATTTTTATCAATTAGGGAGCAAATTTAGAAACATGAAACCGCTTAAATATTGATATTTATCATATTTTGAAGTTAAATTTAAATCAACTATTTTTTATCCATTAAAATGAAATGCTACAGGTCGCCCCGATGGGACTAACTGTTCGTAGAAAAATTAAATTCAAACGCAATAAAGTCCCGTCGGGGTGAGTTGTTTTCTTTGATTTCTTGTTATTATTTAATACTTGAATTAAAAATGTAATCGCACAACAATTTTTTAATTATAAATTAATCACTATTTCTTTATATTAATAGTTAAACGGAGTATTCTATACAAATCATCATTTTGTTTGCGTAATTGCACAATAATTAAACGCAATAGTCCTAGCTTTGTACCGATAAAAGCAGTTTCTCATTAAAATCATTCCCGAATACTGGAGAAAACAATAATTAAAACCTATGAAACATAAAGAAGTAGCCTTACTAAGTTGGAGTTTATTGGTGAAGACCTTTGATGAATTTCTTGAAGACAATGCCATAAAACTCAGTGCCTCCTTGTCGTATTACACGATATTTTCATTACCTCCACTGTTAATTATTATTATGTCCGTCTTCAGTATTTTCTTTGGTCGTGAAGCGGTTACGGGGCGATTTTTTGGACAAATCAACGGAATGGTAGGTAATGAAGCTGCGCTCCAAATTCAAGAAACCATCAAGAATATTGAATTATCAGAGAATACCGCTTTTGCTGCGGTATTTGGAGGAATCATGCTGCTCATCGGGGCTTCGGGAGTTTTTGCTGAAATTCAAAGTTCCATCAATTATATTTGGGGTTTGAAAGCGAAACCTGACAAGGGCATTGTAAAATTTCTCAAAAACCGATTGATGTCCTTTTCGATGATCGCTTCTGTTGGGTTTTTGTTGTTAGTAAGTTTGATGGTCAACACTGTTATGGATATTATCAACGCTCGTTTGCTTATTTACTTTCCAGATTCTACCATTTACGTGTTTTATGTGCTCAATATTTTAATTTTGTTTGCCACGACAACAGTCTTGTTTTCGATTATTTTCAAAACACTTCCCGACGGTGACATTGCTTGGCAAGATGCCTTGATAGGTTCTAGTTTTACCTCTTTTTTCTTTATGATTGGCAAATTTGCCATCGGCTTTTATTTGGGCAGTTCCACCGTTGCTACAGTTTATGGTGCTGCAGGTTCCGTGGTTATTATTTTAATTTGGGTGTATTATTCAGCTATAATCTTGTATTTTGGAGCCGAATTTACCAAGGTGTATGCCAATGCCCACGGGAGTAAAATTATTCCAAATGATTATGCAGTTGCTATCAAAGTGGAGGTGACAGAGCTTCCGCCAGTGCCAGAAAAAAAGGAATAATTTGAGGTATTTTGAAAAAAGATGCGGTTAAAACCTATAGATTTTAACCGCATTTCTTTTTTGAAGGAAGGAGATTATTTATCTACTTCAGTCAAATTACGTACTATTTTTATACTATCGTAATCCGCTTTTATCAACAATAATTGTTCTGCGATCATCATATGCTGATTAGAGGACAAGTTTTCCTCTTCACCTAATGCATCTTTGTAGGTATCTATAGCAGCCTCTTCGCCGAACACACATGAATCTAGAATCACTCTTCTGCTTTTACCTGTAACCGAGGCTTTGACATCCATCCAAATTCTGTATATTTTACCGCTTGTGGTGGTTGATTCCGTTGGTTTTCCACCTAGGCTTATGACTTCGGCAACAAGCTGGGCTTTGCATTTTCTACTTGTTTCGGTGGCATTCGAAAACATCATTTTTAAATCTGTTTCTTCGACTTCTTTCGAGGCTGTTTCGTAACCATAAATCCTGTCGTTGTTGATTTCAATGAGTGAATTCAAAACGTCAATTGTTTTCTCTGTGTTCATCTTTTTTCTCTTTAAATTTGTAATTTCTTTTTTTCTTTTTACAAAGGTGAGTCTAATAATTCAGTGCTATTTTACACAATTATTAAAATAAATTACAATATTCTAATATCTAAAAAGAAGATTATAGCGTTAGACATGCTTTTAGGGAATTAGTATAGTAAAAAGCTAAATTTAAAGTTTTAAAGGGAGTTTTTATTCAAAATTATGGGTTCTTTGGCTTTTGAATGAGAATTTAATTTTCCAAAATCTGCATATTTTAAGCCTCGCTCGATGAATTTTTTTTTTGGTTTCAGAAATGGAATTCTAGCAATCTTTACTCGGGTATGATTTGTTTTGTTTTGTTTTGTTTTGTTTGCTCAACTTTATGGTACGGAATACACCCGAGGGACAGCGAAGGGCCAATAAAAACGCTTATTTTAATTTTCTTTTCTTGGGGTTTTGTCTATTTGAAAAGAAAGATAGAATTTCAACATTATCTTCGTAAACTCTGTAATACATTGTATTCAAAGTCAAAATAACAGCTCTACGAACCTCTTTTTTAATGTCGGATGCTTGAAAAAGATATGGATTTTGTGAAATTAAATGGAGTGTTTTCTCAAGATTTGTGGCCAGATTTCTAAGTTCTTTTTCAGTCCAATTTTCTTCAAGATAGGTTACCGTTTTTTGTAATTCTTTAAGCGCACTGTCTGTCCAAAGAATTTTATAGCCATTTTTCATATAATTCTCTGGCTTTTGAATGAGGATTCAATTTTCCGGATTCGGCATCTTTTAAGCCTAATTCGATGGATTCTTTTTCAGTTTCGGAAATGGAATTCCACCAATCTTTACTCTCTTTTTTTCTTAAATCCATTATCTTTTCAATAATGGAAGAGTCTTCAATTGTTGAAAGCCATTGGATTAATTCCAATTTCTGATTTAAAATAGTTGTATTAATGTCCATAATAGCAAAATTAAAAAAATAAAGGTACAAAATTTAGTAATCCAATTTTATAGAATTGGTGATAAACTATTTTGTTGTAGAGAGTGTTTTAATTTTTAGTTTGTTTTAACTTTAGGAATTGCTGTTCTTCTGATTGTATTGATGGTTTCCATTCTGGTTTTGGTTACGAAATCAAGAAACTGATTCACGCTCACTTTTTCAGAAATGTAGTTTCGGTAGGAGTAGCAATAAAGAACCAAATAGTTTCCGGATGGATTTTTTTGTTCTTGGTAGCGATAGACATTCCATTCATAAATGCTTTTGCCGTCACTTACCACAAAGTCTAGGGTAATTTCATTCTTGTCTTTGTTCTCGAATTTCTCGTACCGAACCATTGGATTACTTTTTTTCCAATTCTCCAATTCGTTGATTTTTCCCCCAGCCGCTTGCGATGCGGTAAGATTTCCTTTTATAATTTCCAGAATAATCATTTTTTGATAATTAGGAAACACATCGGCTGTGCGAAGGTATTCTTGTTTGTAATAATTGGCAGATGGATTGGAGCTCCACTTCAAATTATAATTTTCAGCATTGAATGCAATTTTTTCGCCAGCGGACAAATAATCTTTAGCCTTCTCTTGTCCAAAGCCTGTAAATGTTGTTAAAATAAATGCTGCTATTCCGATAAGGAAGTACGGATGTTTTTTGTTTTTCATTTTTGGGGTTTTATGAATATGTTTTATTTTTTTATTCTTGCTATTTGTCACGCTGTAAGCGTCTCAAGTATGTTGCTCTCGTTTGTTGAGACGCTTACAGCGTGACAATTGGAGTGCGTAATTGTTGGGTTTTATTGTTAGTGCAGTCGCACAGCACCGCAGATTTTAAGAACGTTCACTTTTTATGGAAGTCTTCGGACAGCTAGGTAGTGGTTAGTTCCAAAATGGAACATACCACTTTTTCGTTCAACTCGCCACTTTCGAATATGTTTTTTAGATGTTTGGTTATTGCAGGACGCTGCACATCAAATAGCTCGGCAATCTTTTTCTGCGACATCCAAACCGTTTCATTCTGTAGCAACACATCCACCTTTACATCACCAGTTTCGGTTTTGTAAAGCAAAAATTGGCTATTGGGGTTGTATTTCGATAAATCCATATTATTTCTTGCTTTTCTTTTTAACTGTTGGTTTCTTTTTATCCCGCTCTACAAAGAATTCCTTAAAAAAGAAAAACGTTTTTGATCATAGAATGCACAGCAGCCTTTAGATTTTATGAACGTTCTCTATTTATGGAAGACTTCGGAAAGCTGGGGTATCTTGATAATGTTTTCTAAAGGTGTCTTCGAGGATAAAATTAATCGCAAATATATCTTTAGATATGTAAATGTTTAAATCTGTAAATAGTCTAATTTTTTCGTGCTTAGCATTCGAATTAATACTATATATAACCCGTTGGGTGTAATTAAATTATTTGATTTTTGATATTATTTATGGGTCTATCAAAGATAAATTTATTGATATATTGAACCAAAGTTAAA
>JAAFGY010000041.1 GCA_010365135.1 Flavobacterium sp. | reverse complement strand
TCCTTATTTAATTTACGTTAGAGGAAGCAGAGCTGCTTTACTAACGGTTTCGCCTTCAGATCCACCAGTTTCGATTGCAAGTGATGCTACAACTTTAAGTGCAACAGGGGCATTAACAATCGGAGATGTACCTGTAACTGGATTAAATGAAACTGCTAGTGGTTTTAGTGCAGTGGGTAATCCATATCAAGCACAAGTAGATATGCAAGCGGTATTAGCGGCAGGAACAAATCTAAACACCGGGTTTTACTATGTTGTAGATCCAACATTAGGAACAAAAGGGGCTTATCTTGCAGTCGATGTAAGTGCTGCTGCTACATCTCATATCAGCCAATATCTTCAACCAGGTCAAGCTTGTTTTGTTCAAACGCTTGCTGCTGGTCCTGCTTCACTTACTTTTACTGAAGCTAATAAATCCGAAGCGGCTGCTCAAACTTCCATCTTTAAAACTAAAAGTACAGCAACTCCAAGTTTGGATTTGACACTTTTTGATGGGGCTTCTAATCGATTAGATGTATTGAAAGTTGCTTTTGATGCTAATGAAACGAATGAAGTCAATCAAAAAGATGCCGCTAAAATGATCAACTTTGATGAAAGTTTGGCGACTTCAAATAATGGTAAATTATTAGCTATCGAGAAAAGAGCTATTCCTATTGATACTGATGAAATTCCGTTGAATATTACTAAATACAGAGGAACTTCCTATTCTATAAAAGTAGAAGGTGCAGGTTTAACTGGATCAACTCCTTATTTGTTCGACAAGTACAAAAATACTACTACTGAAATTCCACAAGACGGAAGTTTAAGTTATGCTTACACAGTCGATGCTTCTATTCCAGAATCAGTAGCGGTAGATAGATTTAAATTAATTTATGCTAAAACATTGAAAAATATTGATAATGCAGTTTCAAGTTTTGTTTTGTATCCTAATCCATCACTATCAAATTCATTTAATGTTGTCGTGCCACAAAGTATGAGTAAGGCTTCGCTGACGGTTAGTAATTTGCTAGGACAAAAATTGTATTCACAAAATGATTTATCATCAGGTACGACCGTTAAAGTGAATGTTAGCAATGTTAAAACTGCAGGAGTTTATCTTGTGAGTTTGACCGCAGAAGGTAGTACAAATACAACAAAATGGATTATCAAATAATTAAAAAAATAGAAAAGATGAAAAAATATATATCAACAATTTCTTTTACAAAAATCACCCTATTGGTTTTTATGTTAATCACTACTTTGGTTAATGCACAAACTGACTTACCAGAAGCACCAGTAGATGAACCAGCAGTTGCGCCAATAGATACTTATGTTTTCGTTTTGGCGGCATTAGGTTTGGTCTTTGTTTTTCTTAAAGTAAGAGCTTCAATGAACCAAGAAAAATCTCAAGTTAAATAGTAATAATTGATGTTTTTTAACGAACCCTGTTGGATGGACAGGGTTCGTTTTTGTAAATTTAACTTGATCAACCAAACTCCAGTGTATTATTTTTTTAGAAGAAGGTTATTTGGTTTAACTAACCCAAAAAATATGTTTAGTAGTAACACTATTGTCAGTATTAATAAATTCGATTCCTTGACTCTAGTAGAGAGCGGATTTGTTTTGAATAATGGGAAAAAGAGTGAAAAGCAAATTCCATTTTCCCACCTAAGCAAAATATACATCAAAAAGTTTAAATTACATCCCATTTTTGAATTATTATTGATATTAGTTCCATTTTTATTGATGTACATAGTGATAGAATATTATCCTTTTGAATTGCTTATTATAGCTGCTTTTTTTACGGTTTTCCCTGTTTTTATTAGTGTGCATAATATAAAATGGTACTTATTATATGTACGTTTGAAAGACGGAACTGTCTTCATAAAAAAAGTACCCTTATCTTTGAAAACTGAGAATATCAATATTTTGAACAGCGTTCGTAAAGAATATTTTCATTATAAAATCAGTAGTTTGAAGTTGGTTGATTAAATACTATATTTTACAAGATTTGCGAAAACTTAAAAACCAAATGAGTAACTGTTCACGAAAAGAATATATTGTCCTATAGATCTCTATTTTAATTGAAACCAGCAAAATTAACATTAGAAAAAGGTTTTCATGTTATTTGCGATAAACCTGTTACAATCTAAAGCAAGCTATAGAACTACAAAATTGTGGCTGATACTGGACTTTTATTAATATTTATATTTCTATGAAACCAAAATTGATTCTTATCCTTTTACTGATTGCTTGTCTTTCACTACAAGCCAAGCCTATAAAAGTACTTCTCATTACGGGGCATACTGGAAAGTGGCACAGTTGGCAAACTACCTCGACTTATTTGAAAGCCATTTTAGATCATCAAAATATATTTGAAACAGATGAAATTAGAATGCAAGACTCTCCATTGTTAGATGAAACGTTTGCTCCTAATTTTTCAAAATATCAGGTAGTTGTTCTTAATATTGACGATGTTAAATGGTCAGATCTTACAAAAAAAGCATTCGAAAATTATGTTAAGAATGGTGGAGGCGTTGTTATCATTCACGAAGCTAACAATGCATTTCCAGAATGGAAAGAATACAATTTGATGACTGGTTTAGGGGGATGGGGCAATCGAAATGAGAAATCTGGCCCCTATGTTTATTGGGAAAATGGTGTCTATGTGACAGATACGATTAAAGGTTCTGGAGGTAAACACGGAAACCGAGTCCCTTTTGTTATTACTATTAGAGACTCAACACATCCTATAACCAAAGGGATTCCAACGAAATGGTTGCATCAAAACGACGAATTATATGGAAATTTGCGGGGTCCAGCTCAAAATTTGCACATTTTAGCAACAGCATTTTCCACAAAAGAAACCAAAGGCACTGGTAAAGAAGAACCTGTGCTGATGACTATTACTTATGGTAAAGGTAGAATTTTCCACTCCGTTTTGGGACATGTAAAACCTGAATTTGCAGATGGTTTACAAGATGTTGGATTTCAAGTTGTCTTTTCTCGTGGCACTCAATGGGCTGCAACTGGAAAAGTGACACAAAAAATACCAACTGGATTCCCGACACAAACTATGGTATTACTGCATGATTTAGGGAAATTAAAACATTAGGAATTATAACAATAAATACAAATGAAACTATTAAATTTATTTTTGTCTGCTATTATAGTACTAACTTTTTGCGATATAAAAGCACAATCCTCAGAAACTCCTCCCGCTAAGCTAAGTAAAAAGTGGACCTATTTACTAGACGAACAGTTTAGCAATTTTGATAAATTCTTGGGAGTTCCACATACTAGTATTCAAAATTTACCAGATTGCCCAAAAGGAGATGGAATGAAAGGTGTACCTATTGGATTGAATAAAGATCCGTTGAATGTGTTTACCGTCATAAAGGAAAACAACAAAGATGTACTTTACATCACGGGGCAAATGTATGGTGGATTAAGTACCAAAGAAGAATATGGAGATTATCATTTAAGTGTACAATTTAAATGGGGCGAAAAGGTTTACGAACCTCGTTTGACCAAACCTAAAGATAGTGGTATATTATATCATTGTTTTAACAAACAAGGAGCTTTCTGGAATGTATGGATGAACTCTATTGAATTTCAAGTTTGCGAAAATGAGATTGGGGATTTATACTCCTTATCAAAACGCAGGTTACTTGTAAAAAGTTCTATTGATAGCGATAAGCAATGGATATATAATCCTAAAGCATCACTATTAGAATTTGGAGGGGGAGTTCCAAATGGAGAAAAAAGAGGTAGGTGTAAAAGTAGTAAACACATCGAAAAGCCAGTTGGAGAATGGAATACCCTTGAGTTATATTGTTTAGGGGATATGGGTATTCATGTTTTGAATGGTCAAGTGGTGAATGTAGTAATGGAAAACACCAAAGCAGAAATCGAAAATCAGGAAACTATTTTACGCAAGGGTAAAATACAAATACAAAGTGAGGGTGCTGAGTGTTGGTATAAAGACATTAAAATAAAAGCTTTAACAAAGATTCCGGCTGCTATTTTAAAACAACTTTAGGAGAAAAATAACCTGTATTAAATTTATTAAATGTTTTATAATCCCTTAGTTACATTTATCATTAGAAAATTAGTAATAATTATATATTTGTTATTAATTGCGATTATAAAAAAGAGAACAAATTTTCATAAAAAAAACATATTTTGACTCATAAAATTTATTTAGGACTATTATTTTTTTTCTTTCAAATTTTTAATTTGGAAGCCCAATCAGAAACGGTTTTTAATAAACTGACTTCGGACAATGGTTTAGTGCAAAGTATTGTTTATGCTATTGATCAAGATAAATATGGTAATATTTGGCTGGCAACAGAAGCGGGTATTGTAAGAAACAATTCAACCGAGTCTTTTCTTTACGATAAATATTATGGGCTTCCACAGGGTGTGAGTAACAGAGTTTCGAAAGTTTTTATTGACTCAGTTGGAAGGATTTGGATTGGAACACAAAATGGACTGTGTTTATACATTCCAAAAGAAGATAAATTCCGATTAATATCGAAAAAGCGGGATGACAGCCAGTTAATAATTCGTAAAATTAGTGAAGACTCCAGTGGAAACATTTGGGTTATCCAAAATAGTAGTTTGTGGAAATGCACTTTAGATGGCGGACAATATGTTTTAAACGAGATCGTAAGCTCCAATGTTCCACTTTTATGTTCTATAAATTCTTCAATACTGTATGGAGATAATAAAAGTTTGTTTTTATTAAATACTGTTAACAACACCTCGGTCAAAACAGCGAAATTTCCTTTAGATGTTTCCTTAATTTCGATGGTTAGAAAAATAGGAAAAACAATTTTTATTGGAACAGTAAATGGAAAATTATTCAAGACCGATGACAAATTCTCTAACTTTATTTCAGTTTTAGATGATTCAAGAATAAAAAATTATGATCTAAAAGATATTGTCTTCTATAATAAAAATTATTATTTATCTAGTGATGGAGCAGGTGTTTTTCGGCTAGATACTAATTTTCACGTCAATAAGCAATATTCGCATGATGAAGATGATTCAGGATCTATTTCAAGTAATGGAGTTTATGATTTATTCGTGGACCGGCAAAATATTCTTTGGGTTTCAACCTATGGAGGAGGGGTTTATTACATTAATTCATCGAAAAACAATTTTAATGTTATCAAGCACCAAACTAATAATTCAAACAGTTTATCCAATAATTTTTGTCGTTCTTTTTTGGATGTGGGAGATGACATCATTTGGTTTGGGAACCAGAACGGTATAAATATTTGGAATCGCAAAACTAATACTTGGAAATTTTTTACGCCAGTTAGTAATGGAGTTTATGGAGATAGAATATTAAGTCTTACCCTTGAAGGAAATTATGTTTGGGCCAGTTCTTATAACAGAGGGGTTTTCAAAATAAACAAGGACAATTTATCAGTAGAGCATTATGGAATAAACGAGCCTAAAGAAAGATATATTCCTAATAATAAAGTATTCAAAATATTTGTAGATAAACAAAACAACAAATGGATTGGAGGCATAAATGAATATTTGACTAAATATAAAGAAAATTTTGGAGTTACTGTTTATAAAATCAATCACGTAAGAGATATTATTCAGACTAAAAATGGGGATATTATTGCCGTGGGGGGAACTGGGGTATTTAGAATAAATGCAGCAGGAGTTTTATCTGAAATAAAAAGTCTTAGGTCAAAAAAAGGTAGTTTAGAATATGTTACTATAAATTGTGTGGTAGAAAAAACTAATCATGAGCTACTTTTAGGCACCAATGGATCTGGAATTATTCTTTTCAATACTCAAACTAATAAAATAGATGTAATCAACACCAATTCAAATTTGCCCTCTGATATAGTTCAAGGAATATTAGAGCATAAACCCAATGAATATTGGGTAAGTACTACCCGAGGGCTGGCAAAATTAAATTTCACTGGAACAAAAAGTTCCATCTTGAAGTTTGATAAAAGCGATGGACTATCTAGTGATGAATTTAATTATAATGCTTATGCCAAATTAAATTCAGGAGAGTTTATTTTTGGAGGTCTAGATGGAGTTACGCTATTTTATCCCAATAAAATCAATACACAGCAAAATTATTTACCCAAGATTATTTTTGAAGAGTTTTCCATATTTAATGAAGTTTTAAAACCAGGAAATGAAACTCTCACATCACACATCAACGAAACAAAAGAAATTGAATTAAGATATTCTCAAAATTCTATAGGAATAAAATTTATTGGAGTTTTACATGGTTTTTCTCCTAAAGTTAACTATTCTTGGAAATTGGAAGGCTTTGATGAAAATTGGTCAAAGCCTAGCGATAAAAATCAGGTGAATTATACCAATTTGAGTTACGGCGATTATACATTCAAAGTGAAAGCTTATAACAATAGAGGGTTGTGTGGTGAAGAACGAGAAATTCAAATAGCAATAGCAAGACCTTGGTGGGCTTCCTTTTTTGCTTATTTCATTTATATAATGATTTTTGGGGGAGTTCTTTATGGTGTGGTCTATGTAGCAACTTTATGGGAGGCCAAGAGAAGTAAAGAAGAACAAATAAACACTCTTAATAATATAACTCATGAGATCAAAACCCCTTTGAGTATACTAATCGCTTCTTTAGAAAATGATAATTCAATCAATAATAAATCCGAAATAAAATCCAATATCAAGAGATTGAACTCACTTATTGGTCAAATGCTAGATTTTCAATTGGTAACTTCAGATAATGATATCCCTAAAGAAATCTCTAAAATTAAAATCGAAGAATATTTCTCTGATGTTATCAATGACTTTAATCCGTTGTTGAATGAAAAGAAAATGAATATTAAGGTTAATTCTAATTTTGAAAAGGAAATTTTTTATTTTGAAAAAGAGGATTTAGACAAAATTATATACAATCTAATTTCTAATGCCATAAAATACTCTAAAGAAAATGGGGAAATAATTATTAATATTGACTCCAACAGTAAAGAGCAATTGCTTGTAGAGTTAATTGATACGGGAATAGGAATCCCAAAAGATGAACAAAAATATATTTTAACTAATCATTATAGAGCAAGAAATGTTGCTAATAGTAAATATTCAGGTACTGGATTAGGATTAATGATTGTCAAAAACCTTGTTGAAAAAAATAATGGGAAAATTTCCTTTGAAAGTAAAGAAGATATTGGAACTACTTTTAAATTAGAGTTACCCAATCAAGAAAATTCATATATACTATCAGCTATTAAAAATGACGATGTAACTAATGTTTCTTTTGATGTTTCTGAGTTAGAAAGATTCAGTACCTATAAAATTTTAATAGTGGAGGATAATGATACTATTAGGAAAAATATGGTTCGATTATTAGAAAATTATTTTTTAATTTATGAAGCTACTAATGGCAAAGAAGGAGTTGAAACTGCACTACAAATTTTCCCAGATTTAATTTTAACAGATTATATTATGCCATTAATGGATGGCGTCGAAATGTGTAACGTCATTAAAGAAGATATTAACCTTAATCATATACCTGTATTTATGATGACGGTTTTGCATAGTAGTTCCCATAAGCAAAATAGTATTGAAAGCGGAATCACTGAGTATTTTGAAAAACCAGTAAATTTGAATATACTGCTAGCTAAAATAAATAATTTATTCCGCTGGCAGGAAAAACTAAAGGGCAAATATATGCATCAGGGTGACGTAGATAATGCCGAAAAATTCAAATCCAAAAAAGATGCTGATTTTATTGAAAAATTAGAGGGAATCGTACTAGAAAAAATACGAGATGAAGAATTTAACCTACAAGATATTTGTAATAAAATTGGGATGAGTAGAACGTCATTGTATATGAAATTGAAAAGTATCATCGATTTATCTCCCCAAGATTTTATTATTCATATTAAACTAAAGTATGCTAAAAAATTACTTGTTGAAGGCGATGTGAACATCAAAGAAGTTGCTTATTCCTCGGGATTTGCTAACCCAAAGTATTTTAGCACTTCTTTCAAAAAGCAATTTGGCATTACACCTTCCAAGTTTATAAGCAGTCTCGAAAAGGATAATTAGAATGTAAACTAATTAGTTTCTGCCGTTTTTTATTTATTTAGCCCTTTATCAAGAAATACATTAAATTCTGTTAGTTCGTATGTTTAAACTCATATTTTATTCATTATTTTCTAACCATAGAATCATTCCTTATTCCTTGTTGCAGTTATAGGATAAATTAACCATTATCTACAATTCACAGTACATTCAAATGCATTTCATAAGGTTGTAAAAAATTTCAACTTCGAATTTTAAAGAAGCTATATTTTATAAATACGATTAAAAAACAGAGGTTTTTTTTAGTAAAATTAATTTTGCTCCCCTAAATAAACTATGTTGACAATAAATAGACTGTTTTAGATGTTAAACAAACCTTTTTTTTAGTTCTATTTCTAATATTTGTATCACTAAAATCTAACCTAATTTATTATTATGAGAACAAAACTAAAATTTTTATTTTTCATTATTCTTCCCTTTTTTGCTTATTCACAAAGCAACCTTAAAGGGACTGTTTATGATGAATCTGGAGAAAAACTCCCGGGAGCAAGTATAATGGTGAAGGGAACTAAAAATGGTGTATTGTCAGATATAAACGGAAATTTTTCGCTTAATCTAAAAAAGGATCAGAATGAAATTATTATCACTTTTATAGGTTTTAATACCAAGACAATTAATGTAGCAAAGGCAAACAAAGATAATTTAAAAGTCGTTATGGTATCCTCAGTTGAACAACTTAGTGAAGTTGTTCTTGTAGGATATGGTGAGGTTAAGAAAAAAGATATAACAGGATCAGTAGTTTCACTAAAACTGACTGATTCCAATGTGAATCAAGCACAAGGAGTAGAAAATTTGATTCAAGGTAGGGCAGCTGGTGTTGTGGTTTCTTCACAAGGATTCGACCCGTCCTCGCCAGTTAGTATTCAAATTCGTGGGGTTAATAGTTTATCCGGAGGCACTCAGCCTCTGTATGTAGTTGATGGAATTGTTATGGGATCGGCAACCGAAGGGGTAAACGATCCATTAAAGGGAAGCTTTTTAGTTGCTCAAAACGCTATGGGAGCTATAAATCCTAGAGATATAGAAAGTATTCAAATTTTAAAAGATGCCTCTTCAACCGCCATTTATGGTTCGCGAGGTTCCAATGGTGTTATATTGATTACTACGAAAAAAGGACTGGCAGGAAAAACAAAATTTAGCTATAATATGACCACTAAAGTAGGTAATGTAGCTCGAAATATTGATGTTTTAGATGGTACAGGTTATGCTACATATCTCAACAAAACTAGAGAACTATTAGGATTTACTCCAACATACATCGTCGAAAGTGATGGTGTCGTAAAAGATTTAGCTGGAGTAGAACTCAACAGTGTTAATTGGAGTGATGAAATATACAAAACATCATTAAGTTATAGACACAGATTAACTGTTTCTGGAGGTGGTTCTGAGGGGAATACCTATTATATGGCGGCAGGATATGTTGCATCAGATGGTAATGTTCCTAATGTTTTTTCAAAATCAACAGATTTTTCATTAAACTTAAATAATAAACTCTCTAGTAAATTAAAGTTAGGGACAAAAATTGCAGTTACTAGTACCAAAAATTCTGCGTCCAAAGGCACTGAATTTCTGGGGGGTACAAATGCCAGTATGACTAGACAAATAATTGGTGCAGCTCCTTTTACTGCCTATACCCCCAACTATTTCGGTGTTCCTACAGGTGATATAGAAAATGTTTTTGATGGTCCAAATGCATGGATTAAAGACTACGATGATGATTCAGATGAATTAAGAGGTTTAGGTTCACTTAATTTAGAATATACTATAAACAAAGTTTTTAAATACAGAGCCTTAGTAGGACTTGATTATAGAAGAATATCTAGACAAGTTTGGTATGGCACCAGTCTTTTTAGAGGAGCTACAGCTAATGGAGAGGCAGGTTTAAGTTTATTGGATCGATTTAGATATAACATCGATAATACCGTGATGTTCAACAAAACGTTCAATAAAAATCATAGAATTGATGGAACAGTTGGGGTTGTAGTAGACGCGTCAACTACTAAAAACTCTACGTTTTATGCCTCTAATTTTGCTTTGAAAGATTTAAGAGCAAATGGAATCAGTAGTGGACAAGTATACCAACCCTTAATTTATGGTACTACTCCAGAATCTTTATTATCGTTTTTAGGACGATTCAATTATACCTATAAAGGAAAAATCAATTTAACGGCAACCGTACGATCTGACGGTTCAAGTAAATTTGCTGAGGGTAACAAATTTTCAACTTTCCCTGCATTTGCATTAGCTTGGCAAATCCATAAAGAGAAATTTATGGAAGGTTTTACAAAACTTAATGAAGCTAAATTAAGAGTAAGTTGGGGGATGACGGGTAATCAAGGAATCAGAGCGTACCAGACTTTAACTCCCTATAATCAGACGGCAGGCCCTTATTCTAGTGCGTCGGGAACGGGTATTATTGCCTTAGTCCCTTCAAATTTGGCTAATCCAAATTTAATTTGGGAAACAACAACACAATTTAATACAGGTTTAGATTTGACTTTTTTCAACAAACGATTAACAACGACCCTTGATGTATATTACAAAGACACTTCTAATTTATTACAAAATTTAAAAATTGGCCCGTCATCAGGTTATTCAACAATTACTGCAAATCAAGGAGGATTGATTAATAGAGGAGCGGAATTTACCTTATCAGCTGACGTTATTAAAAACAAAGATTTTGTTTGGAATGTGTATGGCAATATTTCTAAATATAAAAATGAAATTGCGAGATTAGGCTTGCCTCCAGCTCCGTTTGGCACTAATAACTATTCGGCATTTTTAGGTAATAACATTTCACAGGGAACTACCTTCAAAGCCCCTGCAAATATTTTTATTGAAGGAAAACAAGCGGGTTTGTTTTGGGGATATCAAACAAATGGAATTATAAATAATGCTGAAGAGTTAGCGTTGGCTTCAAGTTTTAACGGAATTGCTCCGGTATTGGGAGATGTGAATTTAGTGGATCAAAACGGAGATAAAATTATTGATACTAGAGATAAAACAATTATAGGAAACCCTAATCCTGATTTTACTTATGGCTTTGGCTCCAATATAGAATACAAAGGGCTTACATTTAATATTTTCTTTAATGGAGTATCCGGAAATGATGTTGCCAATGGGAATCTTTTGCAAGAAGATTATGGTACTGGAAATCCTAGTAATATTAGAAAGGAAGCGTATTATGATGCTTGGACACCTGAAAATCCTACAGCTGAAAGACCAAGAGTTGGTTATCCTTTGAATTTAGTTCAAGGCACTGGTTTTACTGATAGAATTGTAGAGGATGGTAGTTTCTTGAGGTTAAGTAATGTGACTTTAGGGTATAGAGTTCCGTTGGAAATAAAAGCTATTAGTTCAATGGATTTATCCTTTTCCGCCTATAATTTATTATTATTTACTCATTACAGTGGGTATGATCCAGAGGTCAATAGTTTTTCCTTTGACCCTACACGTATCGGGGTAGATTGGAACTCCTTTCCAAATCAAAAATCATTTTCTTTAGGTCTAAATATTTCATTTTAAAAATTAATTTTATGAAAAAATCTAATATATTTAAAACATTATTAATTACAACCTTACTGACAGGTTTTACAGGTTGTAGTGATCTATTAACTGAAAAGGTTGATACTTTTTATAGTGGTGAACAAGTTTTTTCTACTAAAGAAGGTATAGAAACTGCATTAAACGGAATGTATTTTAATCTTTCTGGGGTTAACTACTATGGTGGCGCCTGGCATAGCTTAGTGAATCCACATTCTGGACGTTTCTTTTCATTAGAAACAGCAAGTGCTGATGCAACTTCTTTAAATTGTACCCCTGAAAATATAACCTTACCTAATTTTTGGGCACAAATGTATGTTACTATAAATATTGCAAACAATGTTATATACAATGTTGAAAACAATGGAGTTGTTCTTGATAACGAAAATTTCGCCTTGGCTCAAGCTCACTTCGTAAGAGGAGTTGTTTATTTTGATTTAGTGCGATTGTTTGGTTCCGTTCCATTACGAACGAATCCGACATCCTTGGAAAATGTTCATTTAGCAAAAAGTCCAAAAAGTGAAATTTACAAACAAATTATTGCTGATTTTGAATTTGCTAAAGAAAAGCTTCCTATTTCTGGTCAGTATTTAGTTGACCGACCACTAAAATGGGCTGCCTATGGATATTTGGCCAAAGTGTATATGAATATGGCGGGTGAAGATGGTGGCGACCCTTCCTACTGGCAATTGGCTTATAATGAAGCTATTCAAGTGTATGGAAAATATTCTTTGCTTCCTAATTATGGTAGTTTGTTTACTCCCGGAATAGAAAATACTTCAGAATCTATTTTGGAATTGCAATATGGTGCAAATGGATCGGCAAGAACATCTGATATGGTAAGATTGTACACCCCTGCAGGTAGTACTTTAGCACCTCCAACTTCACCAACTTTTGGGAGAATTAGACCCAATAAAGAAATTTTTGATGGACATAGAACGCAATACCCTGGAGATCCAAGAATTGGTTTTACTTATATTTTTGATAGTTATGCCAAATTCACACCAGCAGGAACATTTGCAAATGTATATCCCAAAACTTTGACAGGTATCCAATCCTTTCCTTTAATTAAAAAATGGTTGGATCCAACTTATAATGGTGCAGTAACTACCAGAAATTTTATCCTTTTTCGCTATGCCGATGTGCTTTTGATGTTAGCTGAAATTGAAAATGAATTGAATGGACCGGCGAATGCTTATCAATATGTAAATCCAGTATTGACTCGTGCAAGAATTAGCTCAATCCCTGTTTCAGCAGAACCAGCAAATTGGGCTGGGATGGATAAAGTCCAATTTAGAGCTCGTATTATGAAGGAAAGACAGTATGAATTGTTAAGTGAAGGACAAGATTGGTTTGACACTCGCAGAAGAGGTTATGAATATTTTAAAAACGAAATCGTGAATACACATAATAATTATGCTCCCAATAAAGCATCAAAAATTGATTTTGTTTATCCGATTAGCGAAAAAAATATGCTTTTACCAATTCCAACTACAGAGCTTTCGGGTAATTTAAAGTTGACGCCTGCTGATCAAAATCCGGGTTATTAGTATCAACATGATGTTAGAGTAAATGGATCTAAAAGAAAGTTTGAAAGCGGTGGTTTTTCAAGCTTTCTTCTAGCCATCTCAGACTAATTAGAGTATAATTCATTTTTATAAAAAGTAATGACAATAAATAAAAAATTAGGTTATAAATTAGCCTTAGCAGTATTACTATGCTCCTTTTTTTCCTTTTCAGAATGGAAACAGGAGGAGAAAAAACCACCTTATTTAAATCCCAAACTTCCTGTAGAGGAAAGAGTCAAGGATTTAATGAGTAGAATGACTTTAGAAGAAAAAGTCTATCAAATGTGTCAGTATGTTGGTTTAGAGCATATCAAAGCAGCTGAAGCAGAATTGAAAACGGAAGATTTAGACAAGAATGACGCAAAAGGATTTTATCCTGGTCTTCGATCGGGTGATATAAGTCGTTTTGTTACCCAGGGCAAAGTGGGGTCTTTTCTTCATGTGGTCACAGTTGAAGAAGCAAACCAACTACAAAAATTAGCACAACAATCACCGTTAAAAATTCCATTATTAATAGGTATTGATGCTATTCACGGAAATGGACTTGTAAGTGGTTCAACCATTTATCCGTCGCCAATTTCACAAGCGGCTACTTTTGCAGACGAATTGATTAAAGAAGGCAGTAAACAAACCGCTTTAGAAATGAGAGCTAATGGTATGCATTGGTCTTTTACTCCCAATATTGATGTATTGCGTGACCCTAGGTGGGGACGTACTGGTGAAACCTATGGAGAAGACCCTTATTTGGTTGGGAATATGGGTATTGCCACTATTTCAGGAATGCAATCTGATAATTTTTCAGGTCAAGACCACGTAATCGCTTGTGCAAAACATCTCATTGCGGGGAGCTCTTCAATAAATGGACTGAATGCATCACCTACCGATGTTTCAAAAAGAACGTTGTATGAAATTTTCCTGCCACCCTATCGCCGAGCAGTAAAAGAAGCGAATGTATATTCTATTATGGCTGCACACAATGAAGTAGCCGGAGTGCCGGGGCATATGGATAAATCAATGATGACAGACCTGATGCGCAACCGTTGGAATTTTGAAGGTTTTTATGTCAGTGATTGGAATGATATTTCAAGAATTGCCAGTTGGCATCATGTTGCTAAAGATTTTAAGCAAGCTATCGAATACTCTGTTAATGCAGGAATGGATATGAATATGCACGGTCCACTATTTGACAAACTTTTAATAGAATTAGTTAAAGAAGGAAAGGTAGATGTAGAACGAGTTAATTATGCATGCCGAAAAATTTTAGAAGTAAAATTTCGTATGGGTTTATTTGAAAACCCATTTGTTGATGTTAAAACAGCTCATAAAGTTAATTTTTCTGAAGCGCATCAAAAAAATGCCTTGGAGCAAGCAAGAAGAGCTATCGTATTGCAAACTAATACTAAAAATGTTTTACCGCTATCTACAGATGGTAAAGGGAAAAGTATTTTTATTACGGGACCTAATGCAAACAATCAAACTACTTTAGGAGATTGGGTTTCTCCTCAACCAGAAGAGAATGTAATTACCATGCTTGAAGGAATTTCAAAAATAGGGAAGGAGAATGGGTATCAAGTAGATTATTTTGATTCAGGTGATCGTTCAAAAGAAATTACAGATTCCAATATACTTTTGGCTACTGAAAAAGCAGCAGCGGCTGACATTACAGTTTTGGTATTGGGTGAAAACTCTTTCCGTCACGATTGGAGTCGTAAAACAACTGGCGAAAATATAGATCGTTCAACTTTAAAACTCTCAGGAAATCAATTGAAATTAGCCAATAGCATACTTGATTTAGGCAAAACTGTAATTGTGGTGTACGTAAGTGGAAGCCCCATTGCAGAACCAGAATTAGAACAACGCGCGTCGGCTGTCTTAAATACTTGGGAAACGGGTGCTTTTGCTGGGCAAGCCACTGCGGAAATATTGTTCGGAAAAATAAACCCAAGTGGGAAATTACCTTTAACTATCCCCCGTAGCGTTGGTCAACTACAAATGGTTTATAACTACAAGCCAACTAATTTTATTCATAAATACAATAGCGAATCAAACTTTCCACTACATCCTTTTGGATTCGGTTTAAGTTATACTACTTTTAATTTTTCGGAACCTAAGCTGTCCAAAAATACACTTTCTGGGAAAGATGATATAATTTCAGTTTCTGTAGATGTAACCAATACTGGAAAAATGGATGGAGAAGAGGTAGTTCAAGTTTATGTGAGAGATGAAGTTAGTTCTTTTACGAGACCAGTGAAAGAATTGAAAGGATATAAAAGAGTTTTACTTAAAGCAGGGGAAACAAAAACAGTTAGTGTAAATTTAACTGCCGAAAGTTTTGCAATGTATGATGCTGATTACAATTTTGTTGTAGAAGAGGGTACTTTCACCATTATGACAGGTAATTCTTCTGAAGATAAAAAATTAAAAAAAGTGGCGTTAAATGTCAACAAAATGATAACAATAGAAAAAACAAAAAATAATGATTAAAAAGACAACACTATTATTTACAGGTTTCCTTTTTATACTGAGTTGTACTATTAACGCTCAAAGTCAAGCTAAAAGCAAAAAGGGAAATTCCAACAAGCCAAATATTATTTATATTATGGCTGATGATTTGACTATTCAAGCCATAAGTGCTTATGGAGGAATTTATAAAGATATTGCTCCAACACCAAGTATTGACAGGCTGGCTAGAGAAGGAAAACTTTTTCAGAATGTTATGTGTACCAATGCAATTTGTGGACCAAGTAGAGCAGCAATATTGACCGGAAAGTATAGTCATTTAAATGGGTATTATAAAAATGAAAATGGAGGTCAATTTAATGCAAACCAATGGACTTTTCCTCAAGAATTTCAAAAGAACGGTTATCAAACGAGTTTGTTTGGGAAATGGCATTTAGGAACTGATCCAGTTGGATTTGATGTATTTAAAATTCATTCAGCGGCTGGACAACAAGGTTTGTATTGGGATCCGACCTACAATGAAAATGGAGTAGAAGTTAATGAAAAAGGGTATTCAACCAACCTTGAAACTGGTTTTGCAATCAATTGGCTTGATAAGGAACGCAATAAGTCAAAACCTTTTTTGATGGTTTTACAGTTCAAAGCACCTCATAGACCTTGGGAACCCGACAAGAAGTATGAGAATTTATTTGAAGATATTGAAATGCCCTATCCTTCAACATTTAATGATGATTACAAAGGGCGAGAACTTACTGCGGGTGATACTGAAATGACAATGGATCACTTTAGCAGGAAAGACATGAAATTGAAGGTTCCTGAAGGTTTATCAAAAACCGATAAGTTGAAGTGGGAGTTTTATGGTGCAAAAAATAACGAAGCTGTTCAACCCGATGGGATGTCCAAAGAAGAGGGACGTAAATGGAGGTATCAAACTTATATCAAAGATTATTTAGCTTGTGTAAAATCTGTTGATGATAATGTTGGAAAATTATTAAAATACCTTGATGAAAATAATTTGACCAATAATACGATGGTTGTTTTAACATCTGATCAAGGATTTTATTTGGGAGATCATGGGTTTTTTGATAAGCGATTTATTTATGAAGAGTCTTTAAGAATGCCTTTTTTAGTTCGTTATCCACAGGCTGTAAAAGCGGGAACAGAAAATAAAGATATCATATCAAATATTGATTTTGCCTCAACTTTTTTAGATTTAGCAGGAATCAAAACAAAAGAAAAATTGCAAGGAAAAAGTTTTAAGCAAATTCTAGAAGGGAATACTCCATCAAACTGGAGACAGTCGATGTATTACCATTATTATGAGTTTCCATTTTGGCATCATGTTCAACCTCATTATGGAATTCGTACTCAAAGATATACTTTGGCTCATTTCTACTATTCTATGGATGTTTGGGAATTGTATGATTTGCAAAAAGACCCAAAACAAATGCATAATGAGATTAACAATCCAGAATATAAGGACATTATTGTAAAATTGAAGTCTGAATTGAAGGGATTAATGAAAGGATATGGTAACAATAAAACATTACAACAGTTTAGAGAGATTAGTGATAAAGATTTTGGAAACATTATTGAAAGAACTGATGGCGAAGATTTAAATTCAATTTTAAACAAGAAAAATTAATAATGAAAAAAACAATTGTTTTTGTACTTCTAATTTTCTTTTACAATCAACTTTTAATTGCTCAGGTTACAAATAAAAAGAACATTTTATTTATAGCTTTTGATGATTTAAAACCACTTTTAAATGTTTACGGTCAAATGCAAATGATAACACCAAATTTTGATCGCTTGGCTAAAAGTGGTGTTGTTTTTGAAAATGCAGAGGTACAACAAGCAGTTTGTGGCCCATCAAGAGCCAGTGTAATGACGGGTACCTATCCTGACAGAACCAGAGTTTGGGATTTACATACGGATTTTAGAGAATCTGCTCCAGAATTGATTTCAATGCCAGAATATTTAATTTCACTGGGGTACGAAACTACGGCTATTGGCAAAATATATCATAAAAGTTCTTCGAGTATTGGCCATGATGGCAAAAGCTGGAGTATTCCTCATACTCTACCCAATAATTTTGACACTAAATATGGGGAACCTGCTTTTGGATATTATCAAAGCAAAGAAACGAAGGAACAAATGCTGCGTTTGATGAATGAGGCCAAAGAAAAAGGAATTGAAAAAGTAAATGCTCAAAGAAAATATGCATTTAGTAAACTAAAAACTACTACTGAATGTGCTGATGTTTCAGATGAAGCCTACATTGATGGTCTTTATACCGAAGAAGCCATCAAGAAAATGAAATTACTCTCCAATGCTACTAAACCATTTTTTTTAGCGGTAGGTTATCAGCGTCCTCATTTGCCATTTGTTGCCCCAAAAAAATATTGGGATTTATATAAAAGAGAAAATATACAATTGGCACCTAACCAAGATCTAATTGCCGGCACTCCTGACTTTGCCTATCATTCGTTCGGAGAGCTTAGAGATTATTCGGATATAGATGATCATTTGAAAATTGGAGACCGAGTTCCTGAGGATAAGCAAAAAGAGCTAATTCATGGTTATATGGCTTGCGTTTCCTATGTTGATGCTCAGTTAGGTAAGTTACTTGATGAATTGGATAGGCTTAAAATTGCTGATAATACTTTGATTGTCATTTGGGGCGATCACGGATATCATTTGGGGGATCATACACTTTGGAACAAACATTCCAATTTTGAGCAAGCTACTAGAATCCCTTTAATTTTTTCTGGACCCGGAGTTAAAAAAGATGTAAAAGTAAAGACTCCAGTAGAATTGGTAGATGTGTTTCCAACCCTTTTTGATTTGGCTCAAGTTAAACAATCGGCTCAGACCGATGGAAAATCATTGGTTACCCTTATGGACACGGATCCTAAAAATGATATTGAACCTGTACTTGCATTAAGCCAATATCCGCGTCAAAAGAATTTAATGGGCTATTCGATTAGAACCGAAAGGTATCGATATACTGAGTGGCACGGTAATCAATATACAACCATAAAACCATATGATGATTTAAATTTGGTAGCAGTAGAGCTTTACGATTTTGTCACAGATCCATTAGAAATCAAGAATCACGCTAAAGAAATAAATTATGCTGCAATTACAAAAGATTTGCATTTAAAATTAAAAGTTAAGCTCAACGAAATTAATAAAAGAAATATTTATCCAACACATTCCTCTACTTTTAAAAGTGATAGTAACATAGAAAAATAAGATAGAGATGTACACTAGAAAAACAAAGTCAAATAAATCTAACAATCTAAATATAACAATAATGAATAACATTAAAATTTATTTACTCCTTACCTTATCGATACTTCTCTATTCTTGTAGTTCGAAAAAAGAAATAGGAAAAGGAACGACCCAAAATCAAATTAAAAACGATAATTCGGCTTTTAATGGTGCTAATAAATTGCTCATTGGTGCAACTTTAAATTATAATGATTTATACAGTCAAAAGGGTAAACTTTATTTAAAAGATTTCAAGTACCTAACCACTGCAAATGAAGCGAAACAGCCCAAAATTCATCCCCAACCCAATGTTTGGAATTGGAAAGAAATAGATGAAATTGTGCAATTTGCCAATACAAACAAACTAGCCGTTAGACTCCATGGTCCTATTAGTCCACAAGCTTCAAAATGGGCGAAAGAAGATTCTAGAACTGCCCAGGAATTAGAAAATAATTTAGTTGAATTTGCTACCGCTTTTGCGAAACATTTTAATAATGAACCTTCCGTAAAATGGATGGATGTGGTAAATGAAACTGTTCTTGGCAATGGTGATTGGTTTGGACCATTACCAGGCACTAATGAATGGGAAAACCCATGGTTGAAAATGGGGTTAGATGAAAATGGGTATCCTTTATATATTTTGAAGGCCTTTGAAATTGCCACCAAAAATGCTACAAACATCAAATTGGTGTACAATCAACACGTTGGGTTAGAAACTGAAATGTGGGACAAGGTTAAAAGGACAGTTTTGTATCTGCGTTCAAAAGGGTATCGTGTTGATGGAATAGGATGGCAAGCTCATTTGCTTATGGGAGCAAAACGTCAAGACTTTGTTGATAATACAGATGCAACTATGCTGAAATTAGCCAATCTGATTGATTGGGCACATCAAAATAAGTTAGCTTTTCACGTAACAGAATTAGATTATTTAGTAAAAGACACTACTGTTTTAGAAGCTGAACGTTTGATACAAAAAAGAGTTTATCAAAAATTAGTTGACGTATTGTTAGAAAAAAGTAAAAACGGTGAAGTCACGCTCAATCTTTGGGATATGGGAGAACGTAGTAAAGACGGATTGGGGTCTTTCCAATCTATCTATGATTCCAATTTAAATCCTACACCAGCTTACAGTGTCATAAAAGAAGCAATAGAAAAGAGTAAATAAGCAAAAATCATTTCCCTTTTTTATAAATAATTATTCCTTTTGGTTCGTTTTTAATAGGATTTTTTAAAATTCAATTACAATTTAAAAACAGTGATAAACGTCAGTTTATTGCTGTTTTTTTTGTTTTTTAAGAATTACTTCAATAGGAGTAGCTCGCTACCTTTTTTTATGTAATTTATTTTGCTTTGCATAAAAAATTGATTCTAATACCTCTCTGTCACCATTTTTTATACAACTGAATTTGTATATAAGATTTGGGATTTTAAATTCTAGTCACTATTAAACAAACTGATTGTAAATTCAAAAAAACTCAATGCAAATAGCTGTTAAATAAGGACTATTTAATCAATTTATTTAAACAATGCTGTTTATTATACCCTATTTGATGATAAACAAACCCTAAATGATTGCTGTAATTATAATTTTAGCATTAAATATAATGTCTAAAAAAATTAACCTAAAACATTTAATAATGAAAACAATTAGAGTAGTATTGATGATTGCCTTAGTAGCAATTTTTTCACAATTTTCAATGGCGCAAAACAAAGAAGGAAGAGCAAAAGCAAATATTGAGAAGCTTAACCAAAAAATTATTAGTAAAAATCCAGATGCCGCATTAACCGAAGATCAAAGAGCTCAATTGTTAGTAATTAATCTGGAACAAATTAATGCACTAGAAGCTATCAAAGTACAATATACTGATGAAGAAGTTATAAAAGCTAAAAATAAAGAAGTTTATCAAAAACAGTTTCCTAAAACAAATAGTGTATTAACAGCTGATCAAAAATTAGCACTTAAAACTGAGAAATAATTTTTTATAATTATTTCTCATAGGAAGAAGTTTTCTTTATAAAAACAGAGGTAGTTCTGTGTTTAGCCAACCTTCCTTCTTAATAATCTCAAATTCTTTTTCTTTAATTGTCAAGTATTTATGATTTGTATATCCATCAAGGAATTCATTTCATTATATGCTTTTGCATAATATTTGAAATTTAATGAAAAGCTTCTTGATGAAGATTGTTTTGCCTTAATCCAACTTAATTTTTAAAAACAACTTTTCCCATTTACATTATTTTATTATGCATAAATTCACTATTTTATCAAGAACTAATAGCCAGAAAGAAGCCGATTCAAAAATAATAATAGACTTTCAGAAGGTTATTATTGTATTATTAATTGTATTCGTAAGCCCATTTTATTCCTCCATTACCGCCCAAGTAAAAAATCCTATACTCCCCGGTTTTTATCCCGATCCCAGTATTTGCCGAGTTGAAAATGATTATTACCTTGTTAATTCCTCCTTTTCCTTTTTTCCGGGAGTGCCTATTTTTCATAGTACCGATTTAGTACATTGGAAACAAATTGGTCATGTATTAGATAGACCGTCACAGTTAAAACTTACCAATCAAAAGGTTTCTGCAGGAATTTATGCGCCTACCATTCGTTATTGGAATGGTACCTATTATATGGTGACCACATTGATGGGCGGTAATGATGGAGGCAATTTTTTTGTCACTGCAAAAAATCCTGCTGGGCCTTGGTCAGAACCAAAGTGGCTGAAAGAGGTGGAAGGAATTGACCCCTCTTTCTTTTTCGACGATGATGGAAAGGCATATTTAATTAATAATGGGCCTGCACCTGACAACAAACCTTTGTATGCTGGCCATCGCGCTCTTTGGCTTCAAGAATTCGATTTAACAACGCAGAAATTGATTGGTGATCGAAAAATTATAATTAATGGAGGAGTGGATTTTACCAAAAAACCAATTTGGATTGAAGGGCCTCATATTTTTAAAAATAAAGGCTACTATTATTTGTTAGCAGCAGAGGGAGGAACCAAAGTTGAGCATTCTGAAGTAATTTTTAGAAGTAAAGATATTTGGGGACCCTACGAAGCAGCTCCCATTAATCCAATACTTACCCAACGTAATCTGCCTACTGACCGCAAAAATCCGTTTACAAGTGCTGGTCATGCTGACATGGTTCAAACACAAAAAGGGGACTGGGTTTCTATTTTTCTGGCTTGTGAACCCTATTCCGAAGATTTTTACAATACGGGTCGTCAAACATTTTTCAATCCAGTTGATTGGAGTAGTGATTGGCCAGT
Organism: Flavobacterium sp.; assembly: GCA_010365135.1. Classification (GTDB taxonomy): domain Bacteria; phylum Bacteroidota; class Bacteroidia; order Flavobacteriales; family Flavobacteriaceae; genus Flavobacterium. The sequence goes on along the minus strand of JAAFGY010000041.1, from coordinate 2,015 downwards.
AATTCTGGAAAGTGGGTTGCCCATCCCAGTAAATACTAAATCACCATTAAAGGCTGAAAAGGGAATGGTTTCTTTTTCCGATTACTCGGCCAACTGGAAAGACGATTTTGATACAGCTGAACTGCAAATGGAGTGGAATTTTATTCGCACTCCACAACAAAAGTGGTATGCTTTAAAGGATAATTCGTTACTTATTCAGGCTCGTCCAATACGTATTTCTGAGGTTGGAAATCCTTCGTTTATTGGTCGCCGTTTGCAGTTTGCCAATTCGGAATTCACCACTTCATTGCAGCTTGAAAAAGGTAAAGAAATGGAAGCTGGAATTGTCGCTTTCCAAAACGAAAATTTTTATTACAAATTGGTAATTCAACAAATTGAGGGTAAAAACTTTCTAATATTATCTTCAGCATCGAATGAATTTGAAAAAGTAGCATTAAAGGGTTATAGTCCTGGTCATAAGGTTTATTTACGAATGAAAGCACTTGAGGCTGAATTCATTTGTGAGTACAGTATGGATAATATATCGTGGACTAAATTTGGGAAAACACTTGATGGAAAACATTTGAGTACGGCCATTTCAAGGGGATTTATTGGAGCCTATTTCGGTTTGTATGCTTATGCCAACACTCCTGCCATTGCAACTTTTGACTGGGCTACTCATAAAAAATTGGAGTCTCAAAAATAATTTCAAAACACACGAAAATGTACCGAATACAGCCGTTTTTATTTGTTTTACTTTTTTTTAGTTGTTGTACCGTCATTGCACAAAATGATAAAATAATAAAAACAAGTGGGAACCCTGTTTTCAAAGGTTGGTATGCCGATCCTGAAGCTAGGATTTTTGACCATACCTACTGGATTTACCCTACTTATTCAGCCCATACGGAAGTTCCTGATTCGTCCGCTGTGTTTACTGAATGGCAGAAAAATGAGCGAATAAAAAACAAACCGTGGAAGCCATTTCTTATGAGTACCTTTTTTAATGCCTTTTCGTCAAAGGATCTTATTAATTGGAAAAAACATTCACATATACTCGATATAAAAGATGTGAAATGGGCAGCTTATTCACTTTGGGCTCCATCGGTTATCAAAAAAAGCAATAAGTATTATTTGTTTTTCAGTGCCAATGACATCAAATCAAGTGGGCAAAAAGGGGGTATTGGTATTGCGGTTTCAAAAAAACCTAATGGACCGTTTAAAGATTATCTCGGTCATCCACTCATCAATGAAATTGCTAATGGAGCGCAGCCCATTGATCAATTCATTTTTCAAGATTTAGACGGAAAATATTATCTCCTCTATGGTGGCTGGAAGCATTGCAACATTGTACAAATGAAAGCTGATTTTACCGGTCTTATTCCATATTCAGATGGTTCGGTCTATAAAGAAATTACACCTGAAAACTATGTTGAAGGACCGTTTATGTTTGTTCGCAATGGAAAATATTATCTGATGTGGAGTGAAGGTGACTGGACTGGGCCAAACTATTCTGTGGCCTACGCTATGGCTGATTCGCCATTTGGTCCATTTAAAAGAATCGCCAAGGTGTTGGAGCAGGATGAAAAAATTGGTCGTGGAGCTGGGCATCATTCAATTCTAAATATCCCTAAGACCGACGATTGGTACATTGTTTATCACCGAAGACCATTGACAACTAAAAATGGAAACCACCGTGAAACTTGTATTGATCGTATGTATTTTGACCAAAATGGACAAATTATGCCTGTAAAAATTACCAACGAAGGTGTTGAAGCCAGAAAATTAATCTTTTAAATAACAATTAGAGGAAATCTAAATGAATTGAGAGACCCATTTTTGATTGTGGTTTTTTTGGTTTTCTATTAAAATATATTGACTGTAAAATTAACTGGTGCAGCTTCAAATGTCAGTTGGTGATCTGAGCACTAAAGTGATCAAAAATTAATGGCTTTAGTCTAAATAATATATTCACTATCTTTGGTTTATGAAAGACAGTATATTATTCCAGATATCGGAATTAAATCAAGAAGATAAAT
>JAAFGY010000040.1 GCA_010365135.1 Flavobacterium sp. | reverse complement strand
TTTAACTTTGATTCAATATATTAATAAATTTATCTTTGATAGACCAATAAATAATATCAAAAATCAAATAATTTAATTACACCCAACGGGTTTATTTAATAATATTTAACTCAAAGAATTTAAAATTATCTACTAAACATTATTTAACCTTAAATGAGTGGGATTTTGAAAAAAATTGCCCTAAAGGAAGTGGTAATTCTATATTAAAAAAGAAACTTCAACAAGAAGAAAAAATAATCTATAATAATCTGATTGAGTTAGAATTATCAGGAAAACCTTTAACGACCGAATCGATAAAAGAAAAATACAATGGAAATAATGTTAGAAAAGATTTTTACTATTATTTTGACGAATATTGTCAAAAGAAATTTAGATTAATTGAAGAAGGAACTCAATATCATTATACGCTTTTTAGAAAGCAACTGAAAGAATATAAAACTAATATTGAACTCGATGAATTAAATGTAAAGTTTGTTGAGGACTTTTTACATTATCTGGCTATTGAAAAAAAGGTTGGCGTAAGCGGAATTGCAACTCGAAGAAAAAGTTTTTCATCTGTATTGAATAAGTTTGTTGTAGATAAATTGATAAAAGAAAATCCTTGTAAACATGTTAAAGTACCCAAAGAAAGAGAAAAAACTGTTTTCTTAAATTCAAAAGAAATTGAAAAGATTATAAATGCCGATTTGAATATGGGTAATTTAACTAATGGTCTTAATTTAACTCGTAAATTATTTTTATTCAGCTGTTATACTGGTCTAAGATTTTCTGATGTGATGGACTTGAAAAAAGAAAATATCATAGAATATAAAAAAGTGGTACTTGTGATGAAAAAGACGAAAAGAATCGTAGAAGTTCCCTTAAATCAATGGGCTATAAAACTTCTTGTAAATTTTAAAATTAAAGATAAGAAACCGAAAGACCTTATCTTTAATCAAAGAGAAAATGTTTCTGTAAATCGGGATTTAAAAATTATTTCTAAATTAGCGAAAATTGATAAAGTTTTAACCTTTCATGTTGCGAGGCATTCTTTTGGCTCTATGTTAGCCAAAAATGGAGTACAACCTTTTTATATAATGAAATTAATGGGACATAAAGATATTAGAATGACGGAACGTTATGTAAATGCTGATGAAGAAATTTTAGCAAATGCGATGAAAACAGTAAATTTTAAATAGTATGGAGAATAACGATAATCTAGGAAAGCTAAATCAGAAACTTATAAAAAGGAAAATTCTTGAATTGGCAGGTACTAAAAGGGAATTGGAAGCTGAAAAAATAAAAAATTTAGAAATTTTAAAAGAAACTATTAAACATAAATTAGAAACCGATTTATTAAGAATCGGTGATGTAATAAAAGAATATGGATTGAGTAGAAAGACCATTGATCGAATGAGAAGTAAAACGAAAGGACTCAAATATTCACAGAATTCGCCTAAATCAGCAGTTTGGATTGTTAGAAAAGACTTAGAAGATTTTTTAAAAAGAGATAGACATGCTCGATAAAATTAAAATTATTTTAAAAAATTATACTCCGAGTGAGGATATTAGATGGAAACCAAAAGAAGTTAAAAATTGTCCGCCTACGAAGTATTTCTATATCGCTAAAATATACAATAGTAACTTTTCTAAAAAGAAATTTTCGCTCAAATTACTATTAACCGCAGATGAAAAAAATGATATTTTTTCTTTAAGTATCAATGGAAGCATTAGAAAATGGTATTACCAGAAAAATTCGAGAAAAGATTTAAATTTTAAGGAATTTATTGATTGTATTGAATTAATTGCAAAAGAATTAAATACTGACGTAAAAACGGTTTTAAGTGGAAAAGTAACTCAGTTAGAAGTTGGTTTAACTCTCTTACTAAAATCCGAAATGCGAGAGATAAATGATTGTCTTGTAAAGTATCGAAATGCTGAAAGAGAGGTCTTTGAAGAAACTACACTTTATTTTAAGTTTGTAAATTATAAACTGATTTTCTACGATAAATTTTTAGAAATGAATAAAAATACTATTTGGTCAGATATTGAAGAAAACGTATTTAAAAAATTCTATTTCCTACGTTTTGAAATAAATGCTAAAAAGGTTTCTGGAATGACTTTTAAAAATAAATTTGATACCATTGAAAAGATTAGGAATAATTGGAATATGTTACCTAGTGTAATTGAAAAATATATAAATGATATTGTTTTTGTAGATGTTATTTCTGAAGATAAAAAAATCGAAATTAACGACTATTCAGATTTTGTCAATTATTTAACTTTCTTGGGAATAAAAAAGTATGGAGTTCTTGAAAGTATAAATCTATTTGGTAAGTCATTAAACATAAACAATAAAAGTAAAAAATTAGAAGAATTTATTAATACATACAGGACTAATGTTACTAATGAATTTGACTTTAAAGCTAAATTGCTAGTGGAATTAAGGAAGAAACTGGATAGATTATATAATAAGAGTAATAATATAATAACTAAAAAGCTTATCAATACGTTATAAACGAGTATAAGTAATATTAATGGTCGACCACAAGAGCGATTAACAATAATATAAAGCGGAATTAGTTAAGACAAAGTAAAGTTATTTAATCCGCTTTACTTGTTTAAACATCTTTGAGATTGGGTATTCCAACCGATTTAACGAACTTTTCTAATGTTACTTATAAAATACCTAAAAATAAATTTTTCGTCTTGTATATCTGCTTAAAATTGATATGGAATATTAAAATAAAAAAAATATACCTTGAGTAGTAATTAAAGATACTGAAGGGAATATTAAAATAAGGTTTTGCATCGGATTGTTAGAAACCTTAATTTCAACAAGATTATTTAATTATTACTACCCCTATCGCTACCCCTATGAAAAATGAACCACTCGAAACCCCAATATATAAAGAGTTTTATGCGCTAAGTTACGACCCAGTCAAGGTCATTGCGTTATTGATATTGCCATTGATATTGATATTGAAAATAATTCCTATAAACATTTGACCTTTCCAAGGTCAGCGTTAGGGATAGAAGTGGAAATCCTTTTTTGAGGCTTTTCGCCGAAAAAAAGATTGCAACGAATAGCCCGACCCGAAGGGAAACGCTCAAAACTATTTTATTCTTTTTTTACGATTGGTTTCATAATCTTCGAAAATCATTTCGCCCAAGCCTTTTAAACCTGTGTAGAACGCTTTTCCTTGATTGGCTTCGGTAAAACGATTCACAAATTTTTGCAAATACGGATCTTTGGCAATCATAAAAGTCGTGATGGGAATATGCAATTTTCTAGCTTGTTGTGCTTCGTTGTAGCATTTATCGACAATATATTCGTCGAGGCCGTTGCTGTTCATATAATAAGTGCCGTCTTTTTCCCGAACACAACTCGGTTTGCCGTCGGTAATCATAAAAATTTGCTTGTTGGTATTTCGTTTTCGGCGGAGTAAATCCATTGCCAATTGCAAGCCGGCAACGGTATTGGTGTGATAAGGACCCACTTTTAAATACGGTAAATCCCGAATGGTAATCGTCCAAGCATCGTTTCCAAAAACGAGAATATCTAAAGTATCTTTTGGATAACGGGTCGTGATTAATTCGGCCAAAGCCATCGCGACTTTCTTGGCTGGTGTGATTCTATCTTCGCCATACAAAATCATACTGTGGCTGATGTCGATCATCAAAACCGTACTCATTTGGGATTTGTATTGGGTTTCTTCGACCACCAAATCATTTTCGGTCAGCATAAAATCGGCTACACCATTATTGATTTGGGCATTGCGCAGACTTTCGGTCAATGAAATCCGTTCTAATCCGTCTCCAAAATGAAATTCCCGAAATTCTCCGGTATGTTCATCGCCATTTCCAGCGTGTTTGGTTTTGTGATTTCCCGTTCCTGAACGCTTTAAATTTCCAAAAATATTATCTAAAGCTTGTTGGCGAATGGCTCTTTCCGTTTTGGCTGTAATCCCAATTCCGGAAGTTCCATCTTCTTTGAGTTCCTCTCGGATGTATCCTTTTTTCTTTAAATCCTCGATAAAATCCTCGATGGTATAAGCGGAATCGGTGAGTTTGTATTCCTCGTCCAATTCTCGTAGCCAAGCGATGGCTTCATCAAAATCTCCTGAAGTATGCGTGATTAGCTCCTTAAAAATAGCAAAGAGTTTCTCAAACGGAGACAGAAATGGCGCTTCGTAAGTCTTGAAATAAAATCCTTTTTTGATGGTGTTTTTCATATTTTTTAAAATTACATTATTTTAAAAAGAACAAAAGCCAAACATATATTAATTTTTAGTTAAAAGCGACTTCATCTAAAAAGTCTATTTTACAAATTAAAAAATTGATAAATCATAGAAAACAGAGCATAAAATAGACCGAATGTAGCAATCTATAGCTTTATAAACGCGAAATATATTCGCTTATTTAGACTGATTCAAAAAAACTTATTAACATAAAGCATTGATATTGAGTAATATTGTAATTTTAACATATTATAAACCAATAAATATATTAATTATGAAAAAATGTATTTTATCAGCATTGTTAGTGGTTACTTGTATCACTTATGCGCAAAAGAAAACAAACGGAACTATTTATGTAGAGCATCCTGCGATTAAGACCGTTGAGGCTATGACCCAAGCTTTTGCTGGTGGTGATTCCGATAAAGTTGCCAGCTATTTAGCCGATGATTTTAAATCTTTTAGTGGTACAAGCATCAATAAGGAGGATAAAGGGCAGGACAAAACTGCTTTTTTGCAAACTGTTAAAAATTGGAAAGACAATATCGATTATTTTAGTATTACCAGATCCAAAGGGGCTTATCCAGATGCTTTAGAATACAAAGATGATACAATGAAAGATCTCGTTTGGGTTCAAACTTGGGAAGATGTAAAAGGCGTACACAGCACAACTGGTGTAAAAATAGACATGCCAATGCATCGATTGTATACTGTGGACAAAAACAACAAAATAAAAACAATGATAAGCTATTCTACAAACAAAATTGGTGATGAAATAGGCTCCAGCTATGCTGATAGAAAAAACGGTGAAATCTACAACCATCATGAAAACATTAATTCTGTTAGAAAAATGATTTATGCCTTTGAAAATAAAGATTTAGACAAAGCCTATAGTTTCTATGATGACAAAGCGATGTTTTCGGATGAAAATTCCCTCGATATCAATAAACAATTCACTCTTGCGGAGCAAAAAGCCAACGATAAAAAGTTTTTGGACAGCTTTGAAATCACCAGCATTGATCAAACGGGATATCCTGATTATTTGCATTATGAAATGGATGATGCGAGAGTTGTAATGTCGTGGTGGAATTATAGACTGATTCGAAAATCAGACAAAAAAGCTATCGTTTTGCCGGTATTTTTTATTGACAACTTTGATGATAAAGGCAAAATAACATCGGAAAATGCGTATTACAATGGAAAAGCATTGGAAGTAAAGTAAATTTTAAAAAGCATCAAAACAAAAGCCGAAACTAGTTATTTTGGCTTTTTTTATACTCTAAACGAGATTAAGTACACTTTCCATCAACATAAAACCAACATCCATTCTCTTGTTTGAAAGTAGAAAATTCGTGATGAATTTGGTAGACTTTATTTTCATCCAAAAAATAAGCTTTAAACTCCACGGTATGTTCAGTAAAGGAAATGATTTCTAGTTTTTGCCATTCATTGGCTGTAGCCCAATTCAAAATATCAACTTTGGAATGATATTTTCTTTGGGGAAAATGTGTAGTATTCCACAAATAATCCGCTTGATGCGTGACATAAGCAGCCTATCTGGATTTCATTAATGCTAAAGCAGTTGGAGCTTTCGCCGTTCCGTCTATATATTTTTGGCAACAATCTTGAAAAGGAATTGCCGAACCACAAGAACAAAGTTCTAAATTATTCACCTTCGGGATTGATTTTCTGGAACAATTGATTCAGCAAAACTTGGTATTTGCTTATTTCGATTAAATCTTCGTCTTCTTCGGAACGATCCAATAATTCATCTAGTTTATCGCTGATTTCCAATAGTTTATTGTTGGCCGATTTATGGTCTTTGGCGACGATTAAATCAATAATTTCTTGAACGCCGTTTTTTAATTCTTCGAATTTATTTTTTCTCATCTTTAGTTGTTTTCGTTAGGTTTTTCCTTGTTGAATTTTTTCACAATAACTTCAATTTTTCTTTTCGCAACACTTTCGCCGCTTTTACTTTGTCCTGCTCTTTGTGCAACTTATCGTTGTGTTTCTTGATATTTCTGTCGTTGTTTCTTCCCATTATAGTGTTCTTTTTATTTCGTCCAATGTCTTATTGGTATAGATTAGTTCTTCGATTATTACTTTTCTTAGTGCCTCTAAATCCTCATACTCAAAATATTTTGCCCAAGATGTCAGCTCAAATAAATTCCTGATTTGCTTGATTTTTTTGGTAGTTTCAAAACTGGTTCTCAATATTGGTTTCGAATCGTAATTTGGATTATTTTTATGTTGATAATTGACCGTTTTTTTGATGTAATTAGCTTCCAAATAATACAATTCTTCTTCGGTATTGTCGGGATAGAATTCGTCCCAAGATGCGTAACCAATTTTAAATTTAGAATCGGTTTCGGGTTCCAAAGGTTCTAATCTCCACTTGCTGTTGGCCAATCTTCCCCAATGATTCGACAATCGGAACATTCCTTCTTTGGTATAAAAATATTTACTTCCGGATTTGCTATCGTATTGAATTTTAAGGTCTTGAATTGTATCGGGCAACACTTCTTGGAAAACACAAAACGTATTTTTAAAAGATTTAGGACTCGGTCGAAATGATTTTTCCATTGGACAAAGATAATCACATTGTGAAGAATTACCTAGAAGTCTAAAGTCTTAAAGTCTTAAAGTTTTTAAAGTCCCTGTAATAGCAACCTTTGATATTTTATCAATACATATAGCTTAATCTTAAAAATCTAAATGAAATATTTCAACTCTTTCGACTTTATGACTTTCGACTTTCGACTTTAAAACATTATTTGATTAACTTTGCGCATTAAAATTTCATCAAAACCTATTGATTATGACTAAGTCTTCACAAGAAAAAATGCTTCAAAAAGGAGTTTATACCGGAATAATGGAACAAGACGAAAACAACAATTTTTTTTGTGGTGAATATTTATTAGATTATAAAATGGCGATGGCCAATCATCAACTTGGCGATTGGATTACAATCAAATCCGTCATCGAAAATCCAAGCGATATCAACTATAATAAATATCCAAAAAAGTCCAAAAATTTCGATAAAGCAAATAATAAGCCCCAACAATAGTTTGTTTTTATAATTGATTTTCCACCAAAAGAAACATTTGCAGAACTCAATTTTTTGATTTTCTTTGGGTCAAAAATTGAAAACTTAAAAAAAAGTGTACCTTTGCAAAAAATTGTCGATTTTGAAACCCTATTTTATTGGTTTCACATTAAAAGACAAGAAGTTACCTTATTTATGAAAAAAATAGTTGAATACCGCAAGCTGCTAAATGTTGACAAAACTGTAGAATTAAAAGATTTGAAAACGATTTATCGCAATGCGATGAAAGATGCACATCCTGATAAATTTCAAGGAGATGACGCTGGATTAAAAGAAGCAGAAGAAAACAGTAAAAAAATTATTGAAGCTTACCATTTTTTGGTCAGTATCAATCCTGAAACTGTAAAACAAAACTTACCTGAATACACTGCAACCATTGCTACTTCAACGATCTCTGATTATAAATTTGTTGAAGGCCGCTTGATTATCAATTTTTCAAATGGAAGTGTTTACGAATATATTAGTGTGCCAAAAGCCACTTATGTAAAAATGGTAAATTCTGATTCACCTGGAAGATTTGCAAAAAGACATATTTTAAATGCATTTACTTGGAGAAAAACAATCAACCAAGATTAATTTTTCTTACTACGTTTATGAAAACACTCCTTTTGGGGGTGTTTTTTTGTTTTCTGTCGAAAAGTTTTACAAATAATTGTGTAGCATATTTATTTTGAGTAAGTTAGCCAACCCTAAACCTATATTAATTTGCAGTATTATGAAAGACTCAAGAATTCTCTACAGATCGCAATATAAAAAAGCAAAAGAAACTCTGGTTCTCCTTGAAGAACAAAGAGATGAAATAAATCGTAAACTACAATCTAATGCCTCGAGTGCCAATTTGCATAAAGATTTAAGAACTGTAAATATGGACATCAAAATTACTTTGAACGAGATGGAGCATGCTGAATATTGTCTTCAAGAGTATGAGTCAAATTTTAATACCTCGTTGAACTAAACTTCCCAAAATTTTTAAATCCTCTTTCAATAATTTCAGTAAAGTCGCTGAAATTGACTGAATTTTTCGGTGCAAGCTTATCTGTGTAAAAATATATAAACAATAACAAAAATTTAAGTCATAAAATTATTGATATTTTATAAATTTAAATACTTTTGCACACTTAAATCATTTAACTAACTTATAATGAAAAAAATAATTTTATTACTATCGGCTACTGTATTTTTAATTTCTTGTAGCAAAGACAAGTACACTATTTCGGGTACTGCAAAAGGAGTTGAAAATGGCAAAACCATTATTATGGAAACGCAAGATGCTGCCGGTATGGGATTGCTAGCCGTAGATACTGTAAAAGTAGAGAACGGTAAATTTGAAATAAAAGGAAAAGTAACTGAACCTTCCTTTCATATGTTACAATTAGAAGGAGCCAATGGAAAATTCCCATTTATCTTAGAGAACGGCGACATCACAATCACTCTTGATAAAGACAGTATCAATAAATCTAAAGTTACTGGAACTTACAACAATGATGAATTTGTTAAATTCAACGAAGAACTTATTAAAATTCAGAAAGGTTTACTTGATTTCCAAAAGAAAAATACTGCATTGATGAACACGGCACAGCAAACAAAAGATACTGCTGTTATCAATAAATTAATGAAAGAATTTGGCCAACTTCAAGAAGGCGTTGCAACCGAATCTAAGAAGAAATATTCAAGCTATACTGAAACTCATCCAAAATCATTTATAAGTGTTTTAATCATACAAGGAATGACGAATGATCCATCAGTAGACATTAAGAAAGTAGAAACCTTATTTGCAAACCTTGATGCGTCTCTAAAAACGACTAAACCAGGTAAAGCCATTCAATTAAAAATTAAAGAAGCAAAAACGCCTTCAGTTGGTGCTGGTGCCATGTCGCCTGCTCAACCGGCTACTGCTAATCCTCACTGAACTTCAGATTTTTCAGCGCCAAATCCAGAAGGGCAAGTAGTTAGCTTAAAAGAAAGTTTAGGCAAAGTAACTATTGTAGATTTTTGGGCCTCTTGGTGTGGTCCTTGTAGAGCCGAAAACCCCAATGTGGTGGCAATCTACAAAGAATTTCAGGCTAAAGGTTTGAATATTGTGGGAGTTTCTTTAGACAAAGACGCGACCAAATGGAAAGAAGCTATTGCAAAAGATAAATTGACTTGGACTCAAGTTTCACATTTAAAATTTTGGGAAGAACCCATTGCCATTCAATATGAAGTGGAGGCTATACCAGCCACTTTTATACTTGATGCCTCAGGTAAAGTTGTTGCACGAAATTTAAAAGGTGAAGAACTAAGAGCAAAAATCTTGGAACTTTTAGCTAAATAATATTTCTAATTTATATTACAAAAAAAATCTCCCTAGTGGAGATTTTTTTAGTTTATTCAATACCAATGTGTTGCAATTAATCCTAAAATTAAGTGCCAATATAGTTTGGAAACATCAAAACAGTTTTTATATTTGCAACCGCTTACCACAAATAAGCCAGCAATAACAAGGTTTTGGGGAGATACTCAAGCGGCCAACGAGGGCAGACTGTAAATCTGCTGTGTGAACTTCGCAGGTTCGAATCCTGCTCTCCCCACGAATAAAAAAACAAATATTCTCAAAACCCAGTAAATCTTATGATTTACTGGGTTTTTGCTTTTTTGATACCTTCAAAATATTCAATCTTGTTTTTGTTAATGGATTTAATTGTTGGATAATAATCAAGATTTTCATTTACAAAATAGTACATAAATTCGCTTAATAGCAATACATTTATCAATAGTTTTACTTTTTAGAATTACTGTTTTGAAAAACTTCTGGTATGCTTTTAGAATCAGGGATATGCTCCCATTTGTTATTCTAATGTTCCACCATTCATTAAATCCTAGTGTGTAAACCAAGGGCCATTTAAGATTTTACCATTCAATTTCCCACTTTGGATGTATTTATTAGTTTCATTACAATTTGGTGCCGAAATAAAAATTTTTTCCCATTAGGAAGCTTTAATGTCGATTTTGAAAATATCGGACTGCCTATTGTATAAATTGAAATACCGGGTGTTATTGTATAAAAACCCATTGAAGAGAACACAACAAAAGCTGAAGTTCCGCCACCGTCTTCATCACCAGGCATTCCGAAAATATTGTATTATTAAAATTAGTACTTAAAAGCATCCTAGTTTTTTGGTTTTTAATCTCCGCAGAAGTCAAAAAATACTTAAAATAAAATAGATACCGTACTGAATTTATAATTCATCTCGTGAAAATTTGATTTTGAATAAAAATAAAAAGTCTAATACAAAATTAAACTCCGCTAAAAATGGTAAATCCGCCATCTATTTCGATAGTACTTCCTAATACAAAAGAGGAATCATCACTCAACAAATAGATTAATGCAGACGATAATTCTTCGGGATTTCCAAATCGGTTCATTGGTGTTTGTGCAATGACTTTATTCCCTCTATCGGTTAAACTTCCGTCTTCATTTGTGAGTAGCGTTCGGTTTTGTTCTGTTAAAAAGAAGCCAGGCATTATGGCATTCATCCTGATTTTACCCGCATAACGCTTTCCTAATTCTACCGCAAACCATTTAGTATAAGTTTCAATAGCAGCTTTAGCCAAACTGTATCCTAAAACTTTGGTAACAATTGTTTTTGCCGATACCGAAGAAATATTTACAATACTTGCAGTGCTTGGATTTAGTTTCATTGTTTTTCCAAAAACCTGTGTAGGTAAAACGGAGCCAAACAAATTCAGCTTCAAAACCTGCTCCAAGGCTCCCAAATCCATAGTAAACAAATCATCTTCTGGCTGAATAACTGCTTTCAAAAGTGTGCCACCTGCTGCATTGACCAAGCCGTCAATCTTCCCGAATTTTTCTAAAATAAGTTGGTTGGCATTTTCTAAATCTGCTTCAATCAAAACATCAGCGGCAATGCCAATGGCTTTTCCACCTTCAGCAATAATTTCGTTGGCTCTTTCTTCGGCTTTTTGTTTATTTCTGCCAATAATACATACAATACCTCCTTCTCTTGCAATGGCTTTATTAAAACTGTAACCTAATATTCCGGTGCCACCTGTAACTACAATAACTTTATCTTTTAATTTCATAAATCTTATTTATAGAACGTTGTATGCCTAATTCTAAACCTCTTAATTCTGCCAAACCTCTTACTCTTCCTATTGCGCTATAGCCTGGATAGGTTTTCTTCTTTAAATCATCAAGCATTTGGTGACCGTGATCGGGTCGCATCGGAATTGCAATATTTCTTGTATTCATAACCGTAACTATTTCTTTTACAATTGCGTACATATCGACATCTCCATCTAGATGATCGGCTTCATAAAAATTACCTTCTTCATCTCTTTTGGTACTTCTCAAGTGTAAAAAATGAATATGATTTCCAAGTCGTTTAACCATTCCTGCCAAATCATTGTCTTTTCTTACGCCAAAAGAACCTGTACAAAAACACAATCCATTTGAAGGTGAAGGTGCGGCATCTATTAACTCTTTTGCATCTTGTTCAGTAGATACAATTCTTGGAAGACCTAAAACCGAAAACGGTGGATCATCAGGATGAATGGCCATTTTTACGCCAAATTCTTCGGCTACGGGAATAATTTGTTGTAAAAAATAAAACAAATGCTTTTTTAATTGATTGGCATCAATGCTTTCATATTCTTTCAAAGCGGCTAGTATTTGCTCTTCGGTAAAACGTTCCTCGCTTCCTGGTAAACCAAGCATTGTGGTTAAATATAACGATTCCTTCTCTTCATTAGTCATTGCTGCAAATCTAACCGTAGCTTTCTGAATCTCTTTTGATGAATATTCGTTTTCAGCTGCTGGTCTTTTTAAAATAAAAAGATCAAAAGCTATAAATGCGGCTTTTTCAAAACGCAAAGCCAAACTTTTATCGGGCATTTCATAAGCAAGATCCGTTCGCATCCAATCCAAAATTGGCATAAAATTATAAGTTACCACCTCTAAACCGCAGGAAGCAACATTTCGTAAACTGATACAATAATTTTGAATATACTCCTTAAAATTATTTTTTTGCATTTTAATGTCTTCGTGTACTGGCAAACTTTCAATTACTTTCCAAGTCAAACCAGCATCTTCTATTTCGTTTTTACGTTTATTAATTTCAACAATAGTCCAGACTTCTCCAACTGGGATGTGGTGTAAAGCAGTAACGACTCCCGCACAACCTGCCTGACTAATATCCCATAAACTTACGGGATCGTTAGGGCCAAACCAGCGCATTGTGTGTTCCATAAAATAGTGCATCTTCAAAAAATTATTTTATTATTATTCATTCAATTCTAGAAAATAAAATTCATTAGTTCAATACGTTGCATCAATTATTTCCTCAATGGTTTACTTTTTAGAATTACTGTTTTGAAAAACTTCTGGTATGCTTTTAGAATCACTTCCCCATTAATTTTGAGTGCGTAAGTTCCGGGTTTGATATTTTGGATGGTGAAATTTCCATTTTTATTGGACACCTCGCCTGCCACGACCAAATTGTCAACCGAATTTATCAAAGCGATACTAGCATATTCAATGGGTGATTGATTTTGAAAGTCCACAACAGACCCTTTTATGGAAGCTTTTTGTGCCGAAACAACTGTGCTGGAAAAAAGGACAAAAAATAGTACAAAGTAGCTATGTTTAAATGACATTCGATTTTTTTTTAATATTTTAGGGAATTGCAGTTTATCATATTTTAATTAAAAGAGAATTAAAAGTTTAAAAGTGGTAATCTTAAAAGGAATCTATTCAAAAAAAGGGAAAAACCAAAAATTATTTTGATTTTTCCCTTTAAATTATCGCAAAAAGTTAAAAAATTAATTGTTTGAAACAGCGGTTTTGTGACTGTATTCATTATAAAACAATGGCGTAATACCCCATAATTTATTCGGTTCATCACCCATGGTCAGTTCTAGAACACCACCATTTTTTATCGCATCGTGCGAAAACCAAGGATTATACCATACTTCACCATTTAAAGTGGCAGATTGAATGTATTTGTTTTCTGGTGCGTAATTCTTAGCAACAACTTTAAAATTTTTACCGTTCTCAAATTGTATTGATGAAGTTTCAAATACCGGACTTCCAATAGAATAAACTGGAACTCCCGGTGTAACAGGGTAAAACCCTAATTGTGAAAAAACAACAAATGCAGATAAGCCTCCACCGTCTTCATCTCCAGGTACTCCCATTAGATCATTTCGAAACCATTCGCTTAAGAGTTTGCGAATGCTTTTTTGCGTCTTCCAAGGCTGACCAGCAAAATTGTACAAATATGGAATGTGAAGTGACGGTTCATTTGCCATTGAAAATTGACCCACATTACCCGTATGATCCGGTAATTGCGCATAAAACTCGAATTTACTTTTTCCCAATGGTGTTACAAACATCGTGTCAAGATTTTTAACGAATGCATCATTTCCACCCATCAATTGAATCAAATCTGGAATATTATGTTGTACATCCCAACGATAAATCCACCCATTGTTTTCTCCATAATATTTTCTTGCTCCCATTCCGCCAGAAGAAATATAATCAAACGGTTCAATGAATTTTCCGTTCTTGTCTTTTGGATGAAAGAATTTTGTTTTAGGATTGAATAAATTGCGATAATTGAAGGAAGCCTTTTCGAAATAGGCTGCTTCCTCTTTTTTACCCAATTCTTCGGCTATTTGTGATAAACACCATTCGTCAAAGGACGTCCCTAATGTAACGGCAACGGGTTGGCGACTTTCAAATGGATGTACTTCTGGAACTTTTTCTACTTCTCCTACTTCTAACGCAGGGAAATAACCTTGTTTTTTGTAAAATAAATCTAATGCTCCGGCAGGTTTTCCAGACCAAGGAGCCAATGTTTTTTCTTCAATAGCACCTTTGCAAGCAAGATAAGCTTTATTAAAATCGAAATTTCTTAGCCCTTTACGATAAGCATCTATTATTGATGCTACACCGTGATTGGAATTCATACGACGGCTATCACCCGTAATTTCTGGAAATGTTGGCATCCATAAATGATCCATTTGCTCCGCCATCAATACAAACGAATTTAGAATATCTTCTTCTTTTTTTGGTTCAATTAATGCATTCAAAGGATGAAGCGCTCTGTAGGAATCCCAAATCCAGTCGTCTGTATAAAAAGGGCGACCTTTGTCTTGATGAATCGATTTATCAAAAGCACTATAATAACGCCCATCTTCAGAAATACACACAGACCTTTCAAAACAACGATACAATGACGTATAAAAAACACTCTTATCATTAGTATCACCGCCTTCAATTTTGATTTTACCAAGCGATGCATTCCAAATTTTACGTCCTTCCTGTTGTAAATCGGTTACTGTTTTCGAATTTATTTCGCGTTCCAAATTTCTTTTTGCTTGGTTGATGTCAATAAAAGAAATACCGTATCTAAGCGTAAGTTTTTTTGTTCCTTGAGGATATTTTAGGACTAGACTCGCATTTTGTCCTTTTGCTGTATTTGCCGTTTGTAATATTCCCTTATTTATACTTGAAATTAGTTCGGGAAGCATTTCTGGAACTAAATACAAATAGACTTTAGTATCATTTTCTAATAATTGGAAACCGGAAATGGCATTTCCATTCCAATTCATTTCGCCTTGTTTGGAATTAAGGATTATATAAACAGCTTTATTTTTTTTGAATTGAAAATCATAAGCAGCCGACTGATGTGATAAACCAAAATCTACTTTAATTTGTTGTTCATCTAAATTGACAGCATACGAATAGGGAGTTAATTTTTCCTGATCGTAGCTATAATTTATAATTGATTTTATGTTTTTTTCTTCACCTTGAAAAGGGCATAAATTAAAAGCGGAACTTCCTCTGTGACTCGTTACTACCATCGGAAGTCCATTTAACAATTCTCCAGTATAGTCACGTCTTTCGGGATACACTCGCAAGAAACTATTAGGTAAATGAATGGTTGGATAAGTTGGTACTAACAAATGACTGATGTTTCCCATATATGGATTTACATAATCGACTGGATCTTTTAAGTCTGATGCTTTTTTTAGTTGTTGTGCATTGCAAACCGAAAAAATGGCCAGAGCTGCAACTAATAAATTTTTCTTTACATTGATTTTCATTGAATTCTATTTTTGATATGGTAATTTTTTATTATTAAGAATCCCCATTATTTAAAAGTGGTTTTTCATATAATTATTCTTGGTTTGGAGCCTAATTAAATCCAAATGATTCTCCAACATAGATTTTTATGGTAGCTAAGTTGATTTTAATTATCCCTCTCTAATTGTAAATAAGAATCTTATCAGCATCAAAGAGGGATTTATTTATTGCTTAACTAACCATTCACAATAAACTATAAAATATAAATCTTGTTATTCTTAAAAAACTAAACAATAATTTTTTCGATTGTCGAAAGCAAACTATAAATTGTTGTCAATTGACCTTTCTAATTGGTATGGTTTCATTATAACTTCCTTCATTATGAAACCATTTTGCACCTTGACCTGATAACCACAAATAATAATCTGTTGGTAAATCATCTTCAATACCTATAAACTTTTTGCCATTGTTTCCGTTTAATGGTACATTTTTTTGATTCAAAACTTTGTAAATAGCGGTTCCTTCATCTATTTCATCGAACATTGCTATGTATAATGATTGGGCACCTCCTTTTTTTGCACCAGCAATTTGTTTCCACAAAAACTGACCTTTTGCTCTAGGAATAGCATTATATAATTTGGTATCTTTTTGTAAATTTCCCCAAGAAAAACCTGGAAACACTAACGGAACATAATCGACACCATTATTTTTGGCCCACTTCACGTCTTTTTCAACAATAGATGAGTCATAACTGTCGATTTTATACCGACCAACTGCCCAAGGCATTATGATGTCACATTTTTTAATTAATGCGTGTAATGCGGGATTATTTTCAGTGTCTCGACCGAAAGTTCTCCAATAATAGGGAACACCTAACATTACGGATACTTTATTTGTGGAACCTTTTAGTTTCGTAACTAAAGCATCTACATCGGCAATACTGTATTTTCTATGGTCATTAAACCCAACACCCCAAATCGTAACCAAAGGTTTTCCTCTATGTCTCAAATAGGTTGGGTTCTGAATTGTATCAAATAATTTGAACTTGTCTTGCAATTCTTTGAAATCAGCTTCTACATAAGCAATATCGTTTTTACTACAACCACTTAAATCATACATTACACTTATTGCTCTACCATATTTCACTGATGCTTTAAGCGCATTTTCAAGAACTTTATTAAAATGACGTTTCCCACTTGGTTGTTTTATTTCACTCACAAATCGTTGCATATGTACACCGTCAATGCCATATTCTTTCATCCATTTAAAATGAAGGTCAATTGACGATTCATCATAAGGACTATAGAGTGACGCTTTTGAATGATCCGCAAATGAAAATGGTGTTACATATTTCTTTGAATATTCAGTCATATCTGGCCACATATCTATGGTCGAACATCCCGGAGCAAATCCACATTTTGAATCATAATGATGCCATCCTCTATTAGAATCATCTCCTTCGGCAGCGAACCAACCTTGATACCCCGCCATAACCAATTTATCATAAGAGGTGTAGTGGCATTTTTGCACTTGGATAATAGTATCCAAAACAGTGTTTTTAGCTTTTAATGACAATGCAACTCCTTGATTTATAATAGAAAAAGCACATAAAGGAATCATTGCAAGTAGCAAAAAGCGATTTGTTTTCATAGTACAATTAAGGTAAAGTTTATGCCTGTCGTCAGTTGACAACTAATGTGAATGCACTAATTTTTATTGAAAAAAATGCCTTTCTTTAGTCAGAGTATTTTTGAAATCTAAGATAAAAGAAAGGCAAGATTTTGTATTAGAAAGTAAAAGAAACTACCAATGGAGCATAGTTTGATCTCGTTTCAGGTAATACTGTCAAAGCTCCCACTCTGAAATAGTACGTTTTTCCTGCCACGATATTTATGTTTCCAGCAGTTTCTAATTCAACCGTGTATATTTGATCTGGAACTGCCACTGCATTTAGATTAACTTCTGTTTTAGCAGTTTGCATAAATTCGCCAACATTAGGATCTCTATTTGAATAAAGACCTATTTTTTTAATTAAATCGGCTGTAGTTTGTTCCATTTTAAAAGTGGCGACAACTTTAGTTCCAACTTTTTCAATTTTGGCATCTAAAAGTCTAATAAAAGGTTTGACAGTAAAATCAAGTTTTGTTTGTCCTTTTATTACTACTTCTTGAGTTGCAATAGGTTGAAAATTTGGTCTTATCGGCATTACCATATACTTGTTTTCAAAAAGCCTGCTATTTTCATAGTTTCCGCTGTTTTTGATCACTAAATTTTGTGGTCCAACGGTTGCATAACCAAATTCTCTGATTTCTACTACTGTACCGTTTATGATATCTTGTGTTACAAGCTCACCGGTTTTTTCGTCGATAATTTTTCCGGACAAACCAGCGGTTGGCTCATCCAAATTATCTAATTCGCAAGAGCCTAAAAAGGCTGCGAAAATTACTAGAGTTATTATTTTTATAAATTTATCCATGATATTAAAAATCTTTAATGGGTTAATTTTGATTTAATTATTAAGTAGGATTTTGAATTAATCCATTAAGAGCCGTTCCTGGGATTTGCAAATAATAATATCTTGTCAAGAATAATTGTGGATTTTGAGCTTGATTTTCTCTAACAAAGATGGTTTTATATGGAGCAGTACCTCTCAAATCGAGTAATGGTCTTAATACTTTTTGTTTAGAATTATTATATTTTTCGTGGTACTCTCTTCTTCTGATTAAATCCCAATATCTTTTGTTTTCGAAAGACATTTCTACTATTCTTTCTCTCATTACATTGGTAACCGTTAAAGGAATAGTAGTCATAAATGCTGCTCTTCTTCTTGTAGCATTCATTGCAGTTGTTGCTTTTGCAACATCCCCTTGTCCGCTTTCTGCTACAGCTTCTGCATAATTCAAAAGAACCTCAGCATATCTCATTTCCATAAAATCGGATGTACTTAAATTCCAACCCGGTGATACTTGAGCACTGGTTAAAAACTTTTTGAAAGAAAAACCAGATTTAGTATGATCGTTTTGTGGACCAAAGCCAGAGTAATTTAGCGCATTTGAATCTCCGTAAACAAAATACTCTGAAGTTCCTACTTTTACACTTCCTGTCAAAACCAATGAACCAGCAGGATTTACTAATCCACCTTGAATGTTTATTTTTACCCCTTTGAAAGTGGATCCTGGTACAATAACAGTTCCAAACATACGAGCATCTTTACCTGCAAAAATTTCTTGTGGATCAGAATATTTGAAGTAAGGTTTTAATTTATTAAAACCATTATAATTATTAAAATCATCCCCTGTAGCAGTAAGAATTGGAGAACTTACACCTGGATTATCATATCTTTCAAAAGTATCTATGAACTCTAAAGTAGGATTCATTCTTCCTGGACTTACGATCCCATTTTTTAGTTGATTTGGAGTAAACCACGTATCATAATTGTGTCCGTAATTATCGCCTGGAATAGTACGCCCTTTGATCAGTATAACTTCAGAAGTTAAGGCTTGATTTGGATTTTCGAACAATGATCTATAATTTTCCGCAGCTTCTTCAGGAGAAGCTGGTGTTGGTTTGTATAAAGAAAATTTATTTGAATCCATAATAGCCGCAGATGCCTCAATACATTTTTGATAATATCCAGCAGCATCTGCAGGGTCTAATCCTATCAATTTTGCAGTAACCGCATCTCCTACCAATGGGGCTTTTGGTCCAAATTTAGCAATAGAAGCAGCATATAATGCAGCTCTTGATTTTAATCCATAAGCAGCCCATTTCGATGCTCTTCTACCATTAGGGTCAACATCCAAAACTTTAATTGCTTCGTCACATTCAGAAAGAACAAAATCCCAAGTTTCTTTTTCTGTATTTCTTGGCACCTTTAAAGCCTCAGAATCTCCGGTGTATTCTTGAGCTTCCATAATGATAGGTACACCACCATATCTTTTAACCAATCCAAAATAGGCATAAGCTCTAAGAAATGCTGCTTCACCTAAATAAAGACTTTTCTGTTTATCTGAAATAGCAAGAGTAGGAACTACTTTTCTAAAAAGATTGATGTCTCTAATTAATTTATAAGCATCAGCCCACCAACCGTATTGTGAACCATTTAAAAAACCTGTTGAATTGGGATTAGAGTGTGTAGCTTCACCCGTTAAAAAAGCACTCACTTGCCCATTATTATTAGGGTTCAATGCGTTATAATTGAATCCTTCTTTAGGAAAGAAAGTAAAATCTTCAATAGGTAGACGATTGTACATATCGGCTAAATATAAGTTTATACTTTCAGGTGTAGCAAATATCTCGGCTGCAGTTAATTTATCTCTTGGTTGCAGATCAAGTACGTTATCGCATCCTACTAGTAGTAATGCAAAGAGAATTGGAAAATATATTTTTTTTATCGTTTTCATTTTCTTAAATTTTATATTAGAAACTAACATTCATTCCAAAATTGTATGTTGTAGTAAGGGGATAAGTAAAACCTTCTCCACTTCCGCCATCACTATTTGCAACTTTTTCTGGGTCAAAAGCTTTAACAAACGGATCAGTGATAGTAAATAAATTAAATCCGCTGGCATAGAATCTTAATTTTTTAAGTCCTATAGTTTTCATAAACGGTTCGTCAGCATCAAAAGTATATCCTATTTCAACATTTTTTAGTCTTACATAAGAGGCATCATTTCTCCAAATTGAACTTGGTTTGTATATTGAACCTACATCTCCTGCATATCTTGAAGCTGGCCATTTACCAGGAATCCATTCACTATTAGGATCGGATTGATCGGCTTTATGCCATCTATCATAGAAATATTCTGGTGTATTTCCCTTAAAGGCAAGAATTTCTCCATATACACCTGTGTATTGTACTGTATACTGTGCAGATCCTTGTAAAAGAATGTTCATATCAAATCCTTTGTAAGAAGCATTCATAGTGAAACCAAAATTCATTTTTGGTGTTTCATTGTAAAAAAGTGGTTTTTGATCTTGACCATCAATTACACCATCATTGTTAATATCTTGGAATTTAAAATCTCCAGGAAGTTCTTTAGTAATATTTCCTGTAGCTCCATTTTGTAACGGTGAATTAACAATTTCTTGATCATTTTGATAGATTCCGTCATAAACATAGCCCCATTCTAAATCATTCCATCTGTACCCTTTTTGATTTTGGTATCTGGACAAGCTATTATTATAAGCTTCTCCTTCACGGTATAAATTCTTTGTACGTGCGTACGAGAAGTTTGCTGAAAAATCATATTTGAAAGCTTTTGAATTATTTCTATATCCAATTTCAAATTCAAAACCCTCGGTTCGGTTACTGTTTAAGTTTTCTTGTGGAAGAATACCTCCGTAAGTATTTGGAAGCCCCACACTTAAATTAGCAGGAATACCATCTACATTACGACGAAATACATCAGCAGTTAAAGTAAATTTATTCTGCCATAATCCCAAATCAAGTCCAATATCGGCTGTAGTCGCTGTTTGCCATGTAAGGTTAGGATTAGCCGGAACTGGAGTACCCACACCATTTGTAAGAATGTTATTGGCAAATTCATAAGAACCTCCTGAACCTAAAGTATATCCTTCTATATATTGAAATGGATCACCTGAGGGTTGTGCTGTTGTACCATAAGATCCGCGGAATTTCAAGTTAGAAACGACGCTTAAGTTGTCTCTCATGAAGTTTTCTTTAGATACGATCCAACCAACAGATCCCATTGGATAAAATCCCCATCTGTTTTCGGGAGAATATCTATAAGACCCCATATATCTTCCTGCCAATTCAATCAAATATTTACCTGCATAATCATAATTTAAACGACCTAAATAAGATAAATCGGAAGATTCGCTTCTAATTCCATCGGTTGTTTGATTTAAAGCATCTCCATATCTAATTTCGTCTTTGGTATACACTTGACTGTATAATTTTCTAATCGATATGTTTTGACTATTGGTTTGATTTTGCTCAATAGCACCTAATAAATTTAAATTATTATTTGCACCTAAATCAGGTTTGTAAGTTAACAATGCCTGTAAGTTCAATAAATTACTGTTTATAGTTCTATAACTAATACTACTTTGCCCTGATCTAATTACTACTGGTTTATAGATACCAAGCACTTTGTCATAACTGTATAAAGTATAGGATTTGCTTAAAGAATTGCTCACAAAGTTATTAGCGTCATAGGATGCAATTCCTTTTAATGACATTCCTTTCAAGAAAGGCAAATGATAATCTAGCGAAAGTGTAGAGGTCAAATTTCTAGTTTCTTCATCAACATATCCTGTTAGTGATCTGTCAGATTGTGCTACTGGATTCTGACCAGCATTTGGCGCTACTATACTTAAGTAATCAGGATTATTATTGGCATAGGGTCTATCAATTGGCTGAGTAGAACGTGTTCCTTTAAAAATATTAGTAAAACCATCACCAGGTTGGTCTTTAAAATCATAACGACCACCTATTAAAAGTTGAGCCTCAACATTTTTTGTCAATTTTGCCGTTAAGCTGGATCTAAGGTTGTACCTTGAATATCCCATGTCGTTACTTTTAAGTAATCCTTCTTCGTTTACATAACCAAGACCAATAAAATAACTAATATCATCCGATCCTCCAGAAGCTGATAGGTTGTGTTGTGTTTGCACGGACGATTTTTTCATAGACTCGGCATACCAATCTGTGCTTTCGTATCCTGGTACTTCATCAACATATTTTTGAATATCTTCTGGAGTATAAAAAGGAGCTCCACCTGCGGGTTTATTGATAATAGCATCGTTAAACATGGTTGCAAATTGTCCCGCGTTTGACATTTTTGGCATATCAGTAGGAGTCATAAACCCAGTAACAGTGCTATATTCAAATGTAGGTTTTCCTTTTTTGCCTTTTTTAGTAGTTACTAATATAACCCCATTGGCAGCTCCTAATCCATAAATGGCTGCCGATGCATCTTTCAAAACAGAAATACTTTCAATGTCGTTTCCATTCAATCTTTGAAAGTCGCTTCCGTCACCTCGACGAACTCCGTCAATTACATATATAGGAGTACCAAATCCTCTAATATTGATGTTGTTGTCAAATGTTCCTGGTTGTCCAGTATTTTGACGAATGTTCAAGCCTGCTACTTTTCCTTGTAATTTTTGAGCTATACTAGTAGCTGTAGTGGTTTGAATCGCAGCAGCTGTAATGTTAGAAACGGCTCCTGTTAAGGATTCCTTCTTTTGTTTACCATATCCTACCACTACAACTTCACTTAAATTTTGTGTTTCTAAAGTCAGTGTTACATTCACAACGGATTTGGAAGAAACATCTTTTTCCTGTTTTAAAAATCCAACACTGCTATATTGTAATACAGTAGCATTAGAAGGAACATAAATTTCATATTTACCATCCATATCTGTAATAGCAGCTTTAACAGTATTCTTTACTATTACTGAAACACCTGGTACAGGTAAATTTGATTCATCAAGTACGGTTCCAACTACTTTCCGGTTTACTATTCCTTTATCATTTTGAGCTGATAAACTAGTAAAACTAATAACAAGCAGAAGACTTAAAATGGTTTTTAGCCATTTGATCTTTCCTGCATATTGTTTTTGGGTTATTATCTTTTTCATAAATTTTAATTCATAATTTGATTAGTTTGTATTTTCGATTAGTTATTCTAGAGGAAAATCCTCATTTCCATTTTCTATTTCATATAGTAATTTTGTTAATTTTTGTTAAAATTGGTTTCGTTAGTAAATAGCTTGTTTTAAATTATGATACAAATTACCGATGTTAGTCTTAATTTTGAAATAATTAATGATAAATAATCTATTAATATTTTATTAATTCAAGTTTTTAAGCAATTTTTTAAACCACTTTACCAATAATAAGAATGTATTATGTTTTTTCCTATTCAAATAAACTTCTTAAAATTGATCTTGTACAATGACTTTAAACAAAAAAAGGCAGTATCAAATAGATCACTATCGGATACTGCCCTTGGTTATTAATTACATCTTAATTACTTTATTTTGAATTCTTTTTTAAGAATAGATAAATAAGTTTCGCCATAACTTACAGAAGATTCTAGTTGGGTATCGGCATTCCAATCATTGAAAGAATCAACAAGTACCAACTTGTGCACTCCTGAGGCTCTTCGTGCCACATTGCAAATACCTTCAAAATAGGCCACATTTTTAGGAAACACATAATTGACGTCAGTAGGCGTAACTATTTTCCTGTTGAATGACGGCGAAATCGTAGGTACATATTCTAACTTAAAATCCAATAATCTTGTTTTAGAATAACCCCAAGCTTGATCACAGAATTTATTAAAAAAGTAAAACCTATCATATGATGCTACATCTATGTTATTATAAGTAGAATGTGTTACAGCATCAACCCCATTTACAAATCTAAAATCCCAGCGTAATGGAGGTGTCCACTCTTGTTGATTGCCTATGATAAACAATTCAACTCCTAAAGCAGTCATTTGTGCTCTCAATTGTTTATACAAAGCTGCATTGTCGTTTGCAAATAAGTTATGCGCATCTTTAATGTAAACAACACATTTACCGTCAATTTTCATATAGTTTGAGGCTTTAAAATAAGGCAGCATCAAAACAAAATCGTTCAAAAAAACAGGCACTTTACCTGAAGGCTCAATTCTTTTGGTATCTAACAAAGCCATACTTGAAAAACTATAGTTCAGCGCAAATTTTTGATTTAACGCATTTGGCGCAGTTTGCAAATTATTTATAAAAGTTGCATCGGCAGTATTTTCAGTTATAATATTAGCAGATCTAAAACCAAAAATAAAATAATCAATTCCTCCAGCTATGGCTTGTTTAACGTGCTTCTCGTAGGCAACTGGATCACCTAAGTTTGCATTATATTTTCCTGCTTCTGGAACTTCTTTAACATTGGAATTCCAATTAAAACTTTTTGAGGTAAGCACTTAATTACATATCTTTAAAGTCTAGTAAAACATAGAAAAAATGGAAATATTTAA
This sequence comes from Flavobacterium sp., assembly GCA_010365135.1. Classification (GTDB taxonomy): domain Bacteria; phylum Bacteroidota; class Bacteroidia; order Flavobacteriales; family Flavobacteriaceae; genus Flavobacterium. The sequence goes on along the minus strand of JAAFGY010000040.1, from coordinate 23 downwards.
AGGTCAAAATCTCATAGAGTTTG